>JAIBDK010000026.1 GCA_024679435.1 Gammaproteobacteria bacterium
ACCCGGACTGCATCAAATAAATCGTATCCAGTGAGAACGTCGAAAATGTGGTAAAGCCTCCCAAAATACCGATTACGAGGAACAGTCTTAAAACCTCATTACCATGATAGCGATGATTAAGAAACACCACAACAAATCCGATTAACAATGATCCAATCACATTTACCACCAACGTGCCGTAAGGAAAACCCGGGCCGGTCCAGGACTGCACCAGCAAGGTAATACCATACCGCATTACTGCCCCAATACCTCCACCTAAAGCGATCGCTATATATTCCATATTTTTAAAAGTATTGCCAGACTTCGGCTCCAAACTCTGGTTCTATTTAATCTTTTACTTCGATACGGGTTATTCGGTGTTATCGATCACATCCACACCTTCAGGAGGAATGAAATCAAATATGGAAAGCGGCACCGGAATATTTTCCTTGAGGTCTACAAAGCTGATACGAGTTCGCTGATCCAGATTGTCGAGGAGTTCCAGCAGCCTTAAACGATTATCCTCAAATCCAATCCGTACTTCCCGAAAACCGCTATCCTCATCTTTAGGGATAAGGTTAATCCAGTCATAACGCCCCTGTGATCCGATATCTTCTACGGTATAGTTATCCTCCAGATCACCAGATCCTGCCAGCAATATAGCTGGAGATCGGCCGATTGCTTGATCCTGAACTCGAACGGACACCTGCTCAAGTTCCACATCATAAACCCATAAATTAAACCCGTCGCCAATAATTTGCTGACTATCCGGCGCATCATAATTCCATCTAAACAAGCCCGGTCTCTGAATCCACATCTGTCCCTGGCTGTTATCCATTTCCACTAGATTTTCGTCCAGAACGATTTGACCAAATCTGGCTTCGAAGGTGTGAATTTCCCTGAAAAAATAATTCAATGCATCAACCCCCGGGCTGGCCAGTGCCAACCGCGGAAATCCGAGCAACATCATTAATGTTATTAATGTTAGCCGCACTGAAAATGTTTTGTTCACTGAGGATCTGATCTCTGCCATTAGCCCGGCACTGCTAGTCCTCGGGCGGTTCCGGAGCAAGAACCTCCCTTTTTCCATTATCCGGTGCAGATACAACACCACTTTGCTCCATTGTTTCTATCATTCGCGCAGCCCGGTTGTATCCAACCCGCAACGCGCGCTGCACTGCAGAAATAGATGCTTTTCTGCTTTGAGTGACAAAACTCACCGCATCATCATAAAGTGGATCCGACTCCCCTTCTCCATCGGAAAAGTTTGCTGAACCGCTTCCACCTTCCGGTTCACCCGAAGTAACTTCCTCCAAATAATCCGGCTCCCCACTATTTTTTAGTTGAAGCACAATCTTTGCAACTTCTTCGTCAGACACAAAAGAACCGTGAACGCGCTGAGTAAATCCAGACCCCGGAGGCAAAAACAACATATCACCCTGCCCCAATAGTTGCTCAGCGCCCATCTGGTCAAGAACGGTTCGGGAATCTACACGTGAAGAAACCTGGAATGCGATTCGAGTTGGAACATTGGCTTTGATCAAACCGGTGACCACATCCACAGATGGCCGCTGAGTAGCAAGAACCAGATGAATACCTGCAGCTCTTGCACGCTGGGCGATTCGAATAATTATTTCCTCGATTTTTTTACCCGCGACCATCATCAAATCTGCGAGTTCATCAACAATAACGACAATATAAGGGAGCCCATCGAGCTCTTCTGCTTCACCACCCTGCGCAGGATCGAATGTTGGATCAAACAGCGGGCTTCCAGCATTTTTTGCGGTGGAAACTTTCTTGTTATATCCGGCAATATTTCTAACCGATATCGCGGCCATCATTCGAAACCGGCGATCCATCTCTCCAATACACCACCTCAATGCATTAGCCGCTTTGTTCATATCCGTCACAACCGGTGTCAACAAATGAGGAATACCGTCATAGACAGACAGCTCCAAAAACTTCGGGTCCACCATAATCATACGTACCTGATCAGGCGTCGCCTTATACAAGAGGCTCAGTATCAGCGCGTTAACACAGACAGATTTGCCTGATCCTGTTGTACCTGCAATCAGCACATGGGGCATTTTACCAAGATCGGTTACTACCGCCTTGCCAGCGATATCCTTACCCAACACCAGGGTCAACGGAGAAGCGCTTTTATCATATTCCTGAGAAGATAGGCCTTCAACCAGACGAACCGTTTCACGGTGCTGATTTGGGATCTCTATTCCTACCACAGATTTACCCGGAATATTCTCCACAACGCGAACGCTTACAACGGACAGTGAACGCGCCAGATCCCGCGATAGGCCCACTATCTGACTGGCTTTTATGCCGGCAGCGGGCTCAATTTCAAACCGCGTGATTACCGGTCCAGGCTGGACAGCTTCTACCGTAATATCTACGTTAAAGTCCTTGAGCTTTTTAATCAGTAACTGCGACATCGATTCCAACGCTTCCCTGGAATATCCGAAAGACTTATCTTCCGGAGGATCGAGCAGGGACAACTCAGGCAACAGAGACCCATTCTTGGCTGTTGAAAACAAACTAACCTGTCGTTCCTGTTGTTTTCGATCACTTTCAACCGCGGGTTGAATCTTTGGCTCGATCTTGGGCGGCTTTTTTTCTGACAAAACTGTTCGAAACTCCTTCACAGAAACCTGCCGTTCCTTGCGAACCTTGGCCCCTTTCTTGCGGTCAGATAAATCTTCTATCTTTAATTTGAGCCAGCCGAATACCGCAAAAGCCTGATAACCGATTTTATCCATCAGCTCAAACCAGGAAACATGCCCGACCAGCGTAATACCGGTAATAAGCAGCCCAATTAGAATCAGAGATGCCCCCACGATACCGAATCCGGAGGTAAACCCTAACCCTATATACTGTCCGAGAATCCCTCCTGAAGGATAAATGGACTCGGTGTTACCAACCGGGAAATATATTTGCTCTAGACCGCATGCTCCAGTCATCGCTGTCAGAAAGCCAACCACGGGAAGTACGTAATCCCAGTTATTGGATACCTCTTCACTACCCCGTTCCTTATAAACCCGCCATACGGTAACGATCATCAGAATCAGGAACAGATAAGCCATTTTTCCAAAAATCGTAAACAGTAAATCAGAAAACCAGGCGCCAACATGCCCGCCCATATTTTGAACCTCCCCTCCACTGCCGGTATGGGTCGGCCCCGGATCCGCAGGAGAATTCGTTAGAAGACAGATTAACAGATAGCCAACCACTGCCAGCAAGCTGATTAATCCTACTTCCCTCAAAAGAGACACTATTTTTCCTGGAATATCCAGAGAAATTCTTGAGGCAGCTCTGTTTTGTTTTTTAGACTTGGCCACTGTTCAATATGGTTATTTTCGATGGGCTGATTCTATCACTTTAACGATTGTGCTTGCCCAACAGTTGAACACAAGACGGCTAAAAATATAAATAAATTTCGCCATCAGACAATTTTAGAGAAATAGGTATTAAACTCTGATTAACACACGGACCATTTACACACTTACCATTTTTGGGATCAAAAACAGCGCCGTGAGTAGCGCAAATTAAAAACTCCCCGTCATCGTCAAATACCTCACCTGTTTTCCAGTCCAGATTATTTCCACTATGCGGGCAGCGATTACGATAGGCATACGGCGTGTTTTGGAAAAGTACAACAAATCCGGTATCAAACGCGCCATCTCCCATTCGAACCATCATAGCCGGACCTTTTTCAACCAGCTGACTCAACAATCCAACCTTATGATATTGCGGCTTCATTAAACACCTGTCTCCGGACAGTCTTGCCCAAGCAAAACACCCGCCAGTTGCGAGAAATTCTCCAGCACCGGATGCCTTGAAAGCGCCTTAAGTTCGGCATGATCATGAGATCCATAACTCACCCCCCAACCATTAACTCCGGCGTTGCCTGCCATTTGCATATCGAAAGTAGTATCCCCAATCATAACGGCTTCTCGCTTCTCAAGGCCGGTGTAGTCCAGAATATCCAGCAACATCGCCGGATCAGGTTTGGGTCTGGACTGGTCAGCACATCGAGTGTAAACGAACACATCATCCAGGTTAGTAATGTCCATGGCACGCTCCAGCCCGCGCCGAGACTTTCCTGTCGCAACCGCCAGTAAATATCCGGCATTCTGTAATTCTATCAGCCCTTTCCGAACTCCCGAAAACAACTCCATGGCCGTATTATCATGAACAAGCCAGTAATCTCTGTACCGGTCAACTAACTGATTTGCCTGAGCTGAATTGATCTTTGGATAAAGCAGCGAAAATGCCTCCACCAGACTCAAGCCAATATAACGCTTCACCTGCTTCGGATCCGGACAAGACATGCTCATATCCCGGGCTGCGCCGGCAAAACAGTTCACTATTTTCGCGCTCGAATCCATTAAAGTGCCATCCCAGTCGAAAACCAGCAAGCTGTATGGTGTTGTCATTAGATTTATCCGTTTTTAACAGGTTCTGGTTTCAAGCCGATCAATTACCGAACGCAACTGGCCGGGCAACGGGCAGTCAATATCTAAAAGATGACCCGTCACCGGATGCTTTAAGTTCAGGTTTGAGGCATGGAGGAACATTCGGCCAAGGCCTATTCGCTGCAACTTTCGATTAAAGTCCCGATCCCCATAAATTCTGTCTCCTGCAATGGGATGTGCACTCGATGCACAGTGTACCCGAGCCTGATGCATTCGCCCGGTTTTAAGATCAACATCCAAAAGAGTGGCGATTTCAAACTCGCGAATGGTGTTGATAATGCTTAATGAATTCTGCCCAGCTCGATCAACCACCATACGCTTATCTTTACCCGCCTCATTTTTACGCCGCAATGCAAACGCCACCTTTTGATTACGTGCAATCCAGTTTCCAGCCACCAAAGCCTGATACCTTTTTTGCATGTTGCGTTTCCCAGACATTAATTCCTGCAGACCAAGCAATGTTTTGCGACTCTTAGCCAGCATTAAACAACCTGAAGTTTCCCGATCGAGCCGATGAACCAGTTCAAGAAAAGGGTTATTTACGAATACCGCGCGAAACGCTTCAATCAGACCATAGTCAAGCCCGGTCCCACCATGAACCGCCAAACCCGCAGGCTTGTTTACGACAATCATATGATCATCCTCGAACAGAATCGGGATACTGTCCATCAATCGGGGCGGCACAACAACTCGGGATGACACTGCTGAAACCCTGACTGGAGGTATTCGAATGATGTCAGCCTCACGGACTTTTGAAGATGCTTTCACCCTGCCACCATTTATCCTCACTTCTCCACCCCGGATAGCTTTGTATATCCTGGATTTCGGCACTCCCTTAAGAGTTTTTATCAGGAAATTATCAATTCGCTGACCCGCTTCCTGTTTATCAATAACCCGGTTGGATACCGAAGAATAGTCCGGCAACCCTTGCACCTTATCTGTTTTTCTCAATTGCCAAGCCTATCAAGCCATTCATTAGTTTGTGGTGGTTTATCGCCATAACCGCTGCTGGAAAATTTGATTTTAGGGTCGCGGGCAACATCGGCGGCGTTTAATCGAGGAGCGACTCAACAAGCTCTTCCGGCTCAAAGGCTGAAACTTGCCCTCATACCAGCCAGCATCAGATTATAATCGCACAAGCGACCATAATTCAGCACAAAATTGCGCACCAACCGCCACCAGATTCAAAACCAGATCCGTTATTCTGACTTCCTCCATCCGGATAACTGACGTTCATGCAGGTTAACATAGAAGTCATTTTACGGCCCAGTCCAGAAAGCAGACTTTGAAGATCAGCCCAATGAATATCCAACACGCTGCGGCACTCAGCATTACCGGATTTGCAATGCACAATCAATGACCCACCAGCCCGACTGGCAAGACACTCTCCAATTACGTAAAAAATCGCCCCAGAAATCCGACCCAATTCATCAATATTTAACAGACGCAAAGAGATTGGTATTATTTAGCAGGCAAGGCAGTATAATCGAAGTCGTTTAATTCAAATAAAATCCTGCAATAAAGACTCCTATGCCCAACCCTTCACCTAAAAGCAACAACGCTAGTGGAAAACTCCCAGTAGATTTACGTAATTGGCTTGATACCAACCATATAGAAGAAATTGAAGCCGTAATTCCAGATATGACCGGTGCAGCGAAAGGTAAAATCCTGCCTGCCCAGCGCTATCAGGAGGACGTCGGCCTGCGGCTTCCCGAAAGCATTTTTGGACAAACGGTTGATGGCGATTACCCGAACGAATGGGATGTTCTCGATGATCAAGACGGCGACATGTTTTTGAAGCCGGATCCATCCACCGTTCGCCCGGTTCCGTTTGCCAGCGATCCAACCGCCGTAATTATTCATGACTGCTATCATTTTGACGGCAAACCGGTGGAAATTGCGCCTCGACAAGTTCTTAGAAAGATTCTAAATCTTTATAAGCGACAGGGATGGGATCCGGTGGTTGCCCCGGAAATCGAGTTTTATCTGGTAAAGCCCAACATTGATGCGGACTATCCACTTGAACCCCCCGTCGGTCGCTCCGGAAGACCCGAGTCCGGAAGACAATCCTTCAGTATTGATGCCGTCAATGAGTTTGACCCATTATTTGAAGATCTCTATGATTACTGTCAAGCACAGGATATTGGAATTGAAACGCTGATTCACGAATCCGGTGTAACTCAAATGGAGATCAACCTGCTGCACGGTGACGCCATGGAACTTGCTGATCAGGTATTCCTGTTCAAAAGGGCTTTGCGGGCTGTCGCTATGCGTCATGACATTTATGCCACTTTCATGGCCGCTCCTATGGAAGGCCAGCCCGGCAGCGCCATGCATATGCATCAAAGCATCGTAGACCGTAAAACCCGGGGAAATATTTTTATCAATGCCAACGGGTCTGAAAGCAAATTATTCCACTGGTATATCGGCGGATTACAGAGGTACCTGCCTGCAGCGATGTCGTTGATCGCTCCAAATGTCAACTCATACAGGAGATTGGCGCCAGATGAATTCGGCACCCCCATTAATATTGAATGGGGTTACGACAATCGCACCGCAGGGTTGCGGGTTCCGGTTTCCAATTCTCAGGCAACCCGAATTGAGAATAGAATTGCCGGTGCGGACGTAAATCCTTATCTGGCCCTGGCGGCATCTCTGGCTTGTGGATATTTGGGCATGAAAAATCAGACAAAACCAAAAAAACCCGTTACCGGCAGCGCGTACAGTGAAGAAACAACACTCCCCCATACCCTGCGGGAAGCAGTCAACGAATTGATGGAGTGCAAAGAGCTTCGCCATGTATTGGGAGATAAATTTGTGCGCCTCTATAGTAGCGTCAAGCAGCACGAATACAATATATTTCTGAATGTGATCAGCGCCTGGGAACGGGAACATTTATTGCTGAATGTTTAAGCAGGCTTACATTTAGGAACCGGCGTATAAAAACCCGGTCTCTGGACTCGTGTTCGAGCACTGAAGAAACAAGCCTCCGATCCAGCATAACCCCTTTGGGTCGAGAAAAATGGAGTACTTAAGACCGGCTGGTAATCTCAGGCTGATTATTCGCCTGAGTTTCACACTCTGTGAGGCAACCTGATTACAAAATCAGGTTGCCTCAGATTTTTCGTCACTAACCGGTTTTATCGCCGTCGCAGATCTTTTTGTTTTAGCACGCTTTTTGCGGGTTGAGGTTTTCTTGGACACCGGCTTTTTTGCGGTCACTGATTCTTTTGCTTTGGTAATCTTTTTCCCGGTTACCGACTTCTTTTTGACTTTCTTTTTAGTCCCTTTCCCGGAAGTTTCGAGATTTGCAGTATCCGACTCTTGAAATTCGGTCGGGCTTATTGCAGTCGGCGCGGCAACAGGAATTGAGGCGCATTCCCTGAAAATCCGGTTTTCGCAGGATGCGCATATGTCCTTATCCAGCTTTTCAAAAATCTGCTCTATCGCCTCTTCCTTGGAGCTAAAAATATTGTGTTCCCCGATATAGTCGAGGTATCCACCGTCCCGCAGCACCTTGCTTGCGCTGTCTTTGAGGCGATACATGAAAAAATCACCGTCCATCATTCGCCGTTTACGGGTTTCGTTCAGCAATAATTCCGCGCCGGAAATGTCGACCTGGTTCACGCCCTTTGTCAAAAGCAACAGGTACTTCTGATCAGGATAATGCTCCCTGTAAAGCCTGAAAAGATCACCGATATGGGCGATCGAACCAAAATAAATGGAATCATCTAAACGTAAAATTTTAAGCTGGGGACATTCCGGCATGGTTATACCGGAAGTGAATTTTCTGTTTTTTGATTCGGGATCGGGTACCCGCGGCATAATTCTGGGACGAGATGTCTTACGCAGGAAAATCATCAGTGACAGAATCACGCCGAACAAAATTGCGAATTCCAGTTTAAAGAAAATTGTACTGAGGAAAGTAACCCCCATAATCCCCGCTTCCTTGTGGTCTGCCGTAAACAACAACTTAATCTGGGTCATATCGATCAATCGCCACGCGACAAGCACCAGCAAAGCGGCTACCGTAGCTTTGGGCAGGTAAGCGGTCAAAGGTGCGACCAGCAGAATCAACGGAACCAGTAACAGGCCTGCTATAATTGCCGCCATGGGAGACTGAGCTCCGGCGTCATAATTTGCTCCGCTTCTGTTAAACGACCCGGTGGCAACATAAGATGAGAAAAAACTTCCTGCTATATTGGAAAGTCCCTGACCAAAAAACTCCTGATTACCCGATATCGGCTGCCCGGTTTTCAAGGCAATAGAACGCGCAATGGACACCGCTTCGGTAAGCGCAAACAGCGTCATGGCGAGAGCCAGTGGCGCCAGTTGCTGAAAAACATCCAGAGAAAATACTGGCGATGACAGCGGCGGAAGACGCCTTGGCAATGCACCTACCATATCGATACCCGTGTTTTCTTCTCCGAAATACAAGTTCAACCCAACAGCCACCAGACTACCAATAATCATTGCAGCAATCATTCCGGGAAATTTCGGCCATTTCTTCCTGAACAATACAACCACAATCATGGTAGACACGCTGACAATGGTCACCATTGGATGAAAGGCGCTCCAGTTTCCCCAGAGATACAATACCGTTTCGTAAAAATGCTCTTTTACCGGAATTTCCAGACCAAGCAGGACCTTGAGCTGTTTCGAAACAATCAGAAGTGCGGCTCCGGCAGTAAATCCTACAATCACTGAATGGGATATAAAGTTGACCAACGTCCCGAGCTTGAACATACCCATCACAAACTGAGTCACGCCCACCATAAAAGCCAGCGTTATTGCCAGGGAGATATAATCCTGGCTTCCCGGAATAGCGATTGCACTTAATGATGAAAACATCACTACCGACGCCGCTGTCGTAGGCCCCGACACCAAATGCCAGGAAGAGCCAAATAACGCGGCAATAATAGCCGGAACAATACTGGCATATAGCCCGTATTCTGGCGGCATACCTGCAATGGTTGCGAAAGCAACACCTTGAGGCAATACTATTGCCGCGCCAGTAAAACCAGCGAGCATATCCGCCCGCATCGTTTCTCTAGAAAGGTTTTTTCCCCATCTTAAAAAAGGGAACATTCGAGCAAAAGAAAAATGAAAACTCAACTAAGGTCCTTTGGAATAAAATGCTGAATAAATCAACCTGCCAGAAGCCGGTTTCACCTAAATTGACCCAAAACCTGCATTCATCAGAACTTCTCCCGCAAAACACCGAAGATGCAACAAATCTTTAAGCCTCTATTTTTACGCTATATATTGGAACAGAAGAGATTGTCTTTAACAATAGCTCAACAAAAAAATATGCTTTTAAAAGAACAAAATTTACCTATAAATATGCAAGTTTATCAGGAGCAGAAAACTGCGAGACTCTGGTTAGCCGATCACCATCGAAATCACCTGATTCCGCTTGCGTGATTCAATGCGAAAATGACTTCAAAGTCTCACTAATACGGTACTGGGCCAATACCAGAAATAGATAAAATTAATACCAAAATAGGTCTGTTCCATGTTGGTCTAATCAGGCGCCTGAGTTATCATCTGCTCTCAAGAGTTTTCTGTCTATCGACATCAAACTCCAGATCAAAACGATTCCGCTTCGACTCAACATATCGAGATTAATCCTGATGAGACAATACGACACAGCAGAACTCCAGCGACTGGATCAAAAGCACCACATTCACCCCTTCACCGACCACCAGGAAATGTGGCAAAAAGGCGCCAGAATTATTACCGGAGCTGAAAACATTTACATTTACGACAGCGATGGAAAAAAGTACCTGGATGGTATGTCCGGTCTATGGTGTGTGAATATTGGTTATGGACGGCAGGAGCTAGCTGAAGTTGCCAAACTCCAAATGGAGCAACTGCCTTATTATAATAGTTTCTTTCAAACCGCCCAGCTACCGGCGGTGGAGCTGGCCGAAATCCTTGCTGAAGTCACGCCCCCCCATATGAATCAGGTGTTTTTCGGTTGTTCCGGATCAGATGGAAACGACACCGTTTTGAGGCTGGTACGTCATTATTGGGCATCGCTTGGTCATAAAAATAAGAATATAGTCATCAGCCGCATCAATGGCTACCATGGTAGCACCATGGCTGGGGCGAGTCTGGGTGGAATGAAACCGATGCATGCTCAGGGCGGCTTACCAATTCCGGATATTGCTCATATTGATCAGCCCTATTTTTACCGTGAGGGCGGTGATATGTCGCTGGAAGAATTCGGGCGACAGCGTGCCAGATGTCTGGAAGATAAAATTCTCGAGCTGGGTGCAGACCGAGTTGCAGCCTTCATCGGCGAGCCCGTTCAAGGCGCGGGTGGCGTCATTGTTCCACCAGACAACTACTGGCCTGAAATCAATCGTATATGTGAAAAGTATGACGTATTGCTTTGTGCAGACGAGGTGATATGTGGTTTTGGGAGAACTGGCGAATGGTTTGGATCAGAAAAATTCGGCATCGAACCTGATGTTATGACAATGGCAAAGGGCCTGTCTTCAGGATATCAACCAATTGGTGCAGTCATGGTCTCAGACAAGGTCGCAGAGGGGTTGGTTAATAAGGGCGGAGAATTTGTTCATGGCTACACGTATTCTGGACATCCCGTAGCCTGTGCCGTGGCACTCAAAAATATCCAGATTATGCGAGATGAGAGGATCATTGAAAATGCGCGGGACAACACGATGGATTACCTGCAGTCCAAAGTCTCTCAACTAGGAGAACATCCATTGGTGGGCGACGCTCGGGGAACCGGGTTTCTCGCTGCGCTGGAACTGGTAAAGAACAAAGAAACAAGGGAGAATTTCGGCAACAACGGGGCCGCCGGTGCCGTATGCAGAGATTTTGCTATTGAAAACGGTCTGGTGATGCGAGCAGTTGGAGACTCCATGATTCTTTGCCCTCCCCTCATTATCAGTCGTGAACAGATAGATGAACTTCATGGGAAAATTCTGCAAAGCCTCGACCAATCACTGGAATACCTTACAGAAATATCCGCATAGCGCATAGAATGGGGTAACAAAAATCTCGCCATTGGCTATGTCCACACGTACTCAATTAAACAGGTAAAAATAGAGCATGTCGGCACCTGGGGTTCATCCGGTAGAGAATGGCACCATCGAAACAATTGATGGGATAAACCATATTTACTTTGATCAGTACTGGATTCGTTATTACGAACCACCGCAAGAGTCGCTTGCAGAAAAGAAGAAACTTCTGGACGCACTGACCCGGAGGACATTTCATCATACCGAACCCGGCATTAATACTCCGGGAGACAAACTAGATGAAGTTCGTGCCGCTTATGACAAACAGCAAGATGAGCAACGCAAACGGGTCAATGCGGCAATGCTCGCTGGAGCATTGTTTAATCGTGCGACAGATATTTTCACAACTATCGTCAATCTGGAAGAAAAAGGCATTCGAGTCACCCGTGAGGATGATTTAATGAGACAGTGCTCAAGTTGTCTTTCCGAAGCGTTATCTCTGAGCGGAAATGTAAAGCACTACAGCGGTGAAGAGGGTGTCGACGAGTTATGGGGTGAACCGGTTAAGGTTTTTACTATGACCATCGCTGACTACTACCGAAGTCGATACCGGAAAATAGCACAGGCGATGCGGGAAATAGATCGGGTTGGGGACACCATAAACCAGACGTTGTGCACTCTCGATTGGTTCAAAAAAGCCAAACCGCTGGTTGACGACTATATATTGATAGCGCGCAACGAAAGCGAAATATTACGTGGAGACCCGGATTATCTGACAATCTGGCCTGAATTCATTGCCGATGGAGAAAAACTCCTCGAATTCAGAGCGACCATTCCCGAGAATTCCAGCAACAGTCTAGAACGCCATATTAAACGCGGTACTAATTTACTGCGCGCCGGAAAAGACCTGATAACCTGGATTGCCAACGTTCGAGTTCCCATGCCGGTAAGTACCCAGCATTATTTGGATAAATGCGCTGATTACCAAAACAAGACCCGCCGATTTATTTAAGCAGTTATCGCTAAAATAGTTTTTGTATTTACATAGCCGTGGTTAACTGCTCGACAGAGTAAAACTCGATATTTTTTCCTCAAGTTCACCTGAAATATTAAGGATAAATGATCCTCCGACTCGGGATAATTATGTTTCCAGCGGTCGCATTCAGAATAGGACTCATTAGGAATAAACAGCGCCCGTTTAAGTAAAATTTCACGACCTTTATATATTAATATAATAAATGAATTTATTTTTTATATTAATTTTTATTATAAACAAATCTGGTTTATGATAACCACAAGTTATGCTTATAGTTAATAAACTGCAATGTAGCTGTCGAGTCCTTTATCCCTGACTGGTAATAAATTTTGAGCACTTCTGAATCACTAAACCGTACCGCTTTGTATCCGCTGCATCTTGAAGCTGGTGCCAAAATAGTCCCATTTGCGGGGTATGAAATGCCCGTACAATATCCCGCAGGGATCATAAAAGAGCACCTGCATACCCGGGAGAAAGCCGGATTATTTGATGTTTCTCATATGGGGCAAATCAGTGTCCGGGGCGAAAACGCAGCGCTCCTTCTGGAATCGTTGATTCCTGTGGATATTGTGAACTTGCAACCCGGCAAGCAAAAATATGGGCTCTTTCTCAATG
>JAIBDK010000471.1 GCA_024679435.1 Gammaproteobacteria bacterium
CTTATCTGTAGGCCATGCCAGGGTCACTGCATCTATCGTTACTAAGCTCAATATAATGCCGATAACTACCGTGGACAGGGTATAGAAAAGTACCACATGATTGTTGCTGAACTTGAGTGCTTTGTCGCTGACCAACAACATGGCTGCCATAACAACTGCAGCGCCGAGAGAAAATAAAAGACCCTGTATATCCGGCACTACCGGTGCACTGATCAGGACAAAAAGTAAACCTCCAAATCCGGTTAGTAACAAAAACATTGAAGCCAGATTGAATCTCTCAACTCCAGTAAGCCATCCATGTACCGCAATAATCAACGGGTAGGTATAGAAAATTAGAACGGCCAGGGCGACAGGTATTGTTTTGATGGCGCCTAAAAGAACATACATTTCTGCGCAAAGTAACAACCCCAGCAGGATGCTAAGATTTCTTATTCGGGGGTTCAACTGAGGGAGGGTTCGGGTTGCCAGAAGGATGCAACTCAGCGTTGCCAGAAATAGCGCTGCCCGGGAAAGATTCAGCGCGTGGATATTGGCGCCATGTTGATAGCTCATTCCGGCTAACACCACGTTCAAAGCAAAAGTAATCGCAGAAAAGAGTGCCAGGGCACTGCCCGCTATTAACCGCCTCAGATGGCCTGAATTATTAGTGTTCAAGTGAATTTAAACGCGTTTCACACATAGCAGCTTTTGAAGGCTGTAAAAGAGAATTTAGAAGAGCTAACACTTGTTGGTTCAAGTCTAATTTATATCGGTTAAATTAAGGGGCTGCAAAAAAATGAGGCCGGAAGAAACAATCTCCCGGCCTTTGCTTTCGTCGTTTATCTGTTTGAATCAGGTTGTTGCAGTTTTATCCCTGCGGCGACGCTGCGTCCAGTAAACTAGCGCAAGAAGCAATATAGCAGGAATATAAAAGACTTCTTTGAAGATACGCTGCTTGGCGGTCTTCAGTATTCCAACCTCCACGGGAGCATCAGCATAGTAGTCAAATGATTTGCCAATAGATTCAAAATATGGGGAGCCCGGAAAGGGTTCTTCGATGAGAGCACGTCCGTCTTTAACCAGAACATTTAAACCAGCATTCTCAAGTCGCTCAATGGCATCCGTCTGATCACCCATAGGCACCAGAATTGTCGTACTGGCAATTTCCCCAGTATCGAAATCAGGCCCCGTTACAACCATGGTAATCGTTCCCTCAGCGGTTGCATTGCCGACAACTTCATAGATTTTGGAAGGATGAATTTCCTGAAAAGGCGGGTCCACTCGATCGAGCCAGAAACCCGGGCGGAAAAGGGTGAATGCGATCAAAAGCAACAGTGCCGACTCCCAAATTCTGTTTCGGGTAAGAAGCCAGCCCTGGGTTGCTGAAGCAAAAAGCATCATTGCAATCACCGCGACGATGAATATAAAAATGGCTTTTGCAATGGAAACATCAATCAGCAGTAGCTCAGTGTTGAATATAAATAGAAAGGGCAACAGGGCCGTCCTTATATCGTATGCAAATCCCTGAATACCCGTTTTAATGGGGTCGCCCTTGGATATTGCGGCGGCGGCAAACGCCGCCAAACCCACTGGCGGTGTATCATCTGCCAGAATGCCGAAATAAAATACGAATAAATGGACGGCGATCAGCGGAACGATTAATCCATTAGCGGCGCCCAGTGTGAGAATAACCGGCGCCATTAATGAGGAGACAACGATATAGTTAGCCGTTGTCGGTAGCCCCATCCCCAGAATCAGACTCATCAATGCAACCAGAAACAACATAACAATCAGGTGGCCACCAGACAGGAATTCTACGAACTCTCCGACCACCTGATGCGCTCCGGTCAATGA
>JAIBDK010000012.1 GCA_024679435.1 Gammaproteobacteria bacterium
AACGTTGGGGTGATGGGATTTGCGGCGCTTGGTGGTGTCAGCGCAGTACTGGTTTCTCGGGCGCCCGTTGCCGAAGCCTGGCAAGCAGGGTGGAGTCATCTGTTGATTGCGTTGATCGTCTTTCTGTTGACCATTGGGGCATCAATTAATATTTATCGACATTTTCCACGCGGCACAAAACGAACTGTTATTTTGACCGGATTGATTATTGTCGGCCTGTTTCTAACCCGCTTTTTCCTGGATCCCGGAGTCTCTGCTATTGAAGCTGTGGACCCTGCTAAAACCGGGTTTCTCGGCGGTATGGGAATGCCGATTCTGTTTTCCTGGATTATTGGCGGATTTGTCGCTGCGGGCGTCGCATGGCTGATTGGGAAAGTTGCGCTGGGATTGCGGGCCGACTATCTGGCCATTGCAACGCTGGGAATTTCAGAAATTATTATAGCCGTGTTGAAAAATGAAGACTGGCTAACCCGTGGGGTTAAGAATGTGACCGGTCTGCCGCGCCCGGTACCTTATGAAGTGGATCTGCAAGCTAGTGCGTGGTTTATGGATCTGATTGCCAGGTGGAATCAGGATACGCTGCTTGCTCTGCCAGAGGCTGAAAAATCAGAAGCGATGAAACAGATGGTAATCGATGGATCCAGCATTTTTGTAAAGTTATGTTACACCGGACTTTTTGCCTCTGTCCTGCTAATCGTGCTGTTTTTGAGTGTTAAAGCGCTGAATTCGCCATGGGGCAGAATGATGCGTGCTATTCGGGATAATGAAACCTCAGCTTCAGCAATGGGTAAAAATGTAACCCGGCGCCATCTCGAAATATTTGTGATTGGCTCCGCGGTAGTGGGTATCGCGGGGGCTATGTTGACCACCCTGGATGGTCAGTTTACGCCGACAGGTTATCAACCCTTAAGATATACATTCTTGATCTGGGTCATGGTAATTGTGGGCGGATCAGGAAATAATATGGGGTCTGTGCTGGGAGGGTTTCTGATCTGGCTGGTATGGATTGAGGCTGAACCGGTTGGCATCTGGTTGATGCAGGCGGGAACTTCGTGGATGGCTGATGATAGCGCCGTTAAAAGTCACTTGATTGATAATGCCCAGCATATGCGGTTATTCTTCATGGGGCTGGTACTATTACTTGTCCTGCGATTCAGCCCGGGGGGTTTGTTGCCCGAAGTCGTCCGCAATAAACATAGCGATCCAACATGAAGTTTAGCTCCTTCTTAGCCTGCTTTTCAGGCTGATGATAAACATTTTAATTTCGACCTTATGAGGTAATCGATGAAAAAACTGCTGCTGACAACAACCCTTGTGACCTGCCTTGCATCGCCAGTTATGGCTGATGATATTAAGGTTGGTATTATTCTTGGATACACTGGACCCATTGAATCATTGACTCCCGCTATGGCAGCGGGAGCAGAGCTGGCGCTTTCCGAAGCATCAAAGTCCGGCAATTTACTGGGTGGGCAAACCGTAACAGGTATCCGTGCGGATTCTACTTGTGTAGATGCTGCGGCAGCCTCATCGGCTGCGGAACGGCTCATCACCTCCGACGGCGTGGCGGCAATCATGGGCGCTGACTGTTCTGGCGTGACCACTGCGATTGCAAATAACGTTGCCGTTCCCAATGGTGTGGTTATGGTCTCTCCATCGGCCACTTCACCTGCACTGTCCTCTATTGAGGATAACGGTTTTTTCCACAGGACAGCGCCATCCGATGCTCGTCAGGGTCAGGTTCTGGCCGAGGTTTTGAAGAGCCGCGGGATCACCGAAGTCGCGGTAACCTATACCAATAATGATTATGGAAAAGGTCTGGCGGATTCCTTTGGTTCGGCGTTTGCTGCGAATGGAGGTAAGGTCTCGATTAGCGCTGCTCATGAAGATGGTAAGGCGGATTATTCTGCGGAAGTAGGTGCGTTATCGGCAGCGGGCTCTGCGCATCTTGCCGTTTTTGGTTATGTTGATCAGGGAGGCAAGGGCATTATTCAGGCATCAATCGATTCCGATGCATTTACGAGCTTTATAATGGCTGACGGTATGGTGGGCGATTCACTGCTGGAAGCCATTGGCTCTGATCTTGACGGCTCAATAGCAACTTTGCCGGGAGGTGCATCGGGCTCTGAGGCGTTTAAGGAGTATGCAGAATCTAACGGTCTTGCCGCAGACGGACCATTTGTCCCTGAATCTTATGATGCGGCGGCATTAATTGTGTTGGCCATTCAGGCGGCGGGGTCTGCAGACCGTGCTGCAATCCAGGCGAATATTATGGGGGTTGCCAATGCGCCGGGTGAAGAAATCGCCCCGGGTGAACTTGGCAAGGCGCTGAAAATTCTTGCTGACGGAGGAAGCATTAACTATCAGGGTGCGACCAACGTTGAGTTCAATGACGTTGGTGAAGTTTTCGGTACTTATAAAGAACTGGAAATCGGCAGCGGTAAATGGAATACCGTTAAGGTTCACTAGATTGCGGAAAAACAGATTTCAGAGGGTTGACGTTCCGTTCAATGCCCTTTGATGTCAAGAAATTAAGGGTGGCTTGCAGGCCATCCTTTTTTTTGATTTTAATATTCGGGTGCTTTTTTAAATGACGATTGCGGATGATTTTTTAGAGTTGATGGACCGGGTCGGACAAACCTGTGAGTTACCGGTTGTTCAGCATATTTATATTGCATCCGGGGCCGGGTCTGTGGATAAAAGCAGTAAATTTGGCGCGCTGGTGCTCGAAGATGAGACTGTGGGCCTGACCTACGTGGGGCTGGGTGATACGTTACAGGAATTGCAGAACCGCCGGCAAATTGATGGTTGGAGGGGGTGTTCTCCTGTTGAAGTTGCTCAACTGTACCGGCAAAAAGAGGATTGGAAACGCTGCCTGGGTATGGCGGCAATAAACGCTATCAGTCAGTTTGTATTCAGAAACAGCGACTATCAGTTTACGGATGCAGGCGGTACCATGGATTTATTGAGACTAAGCGAATCGGACCGAGTGGGAATGGTGGGTTATTTCCCGCCTCTCGTAGAAAAGATTCGTGGGCTTGGTATCCCTCTGACGGTAATAGAACTGGATTCAAAATGGTTACAGCGAGATGGCGATTTTGAGGTAACCCTTGATCCCGCGTGTCTTCAGGGTTGTAATAAAGTTTTGATGACCGGCACTATTTTGATCAACCAGACGATCGATGATTTGCTGGTATATACATCTGCGGCCGACGTGATAAGCATTGTTGGCCCCACGGTAGGATGTTTGCCTGATCCGCTGTTTCAACGTGGAGTCACGGTGGTTGGGGGGCTGGAAATACTGGACAAGGATGAATTTCTGTCACTGTGGCGTGCCCAGAAACAGTGGCGCGAAACGACACGACGTTACACCCTTGATAAAGAAAACTATCAGGGATTCAACTCGTTGTTATGGACTGGCAACTCACACCTGGGTCATTAACTAGGAAGGCGCGTTTTGACCCCGGTCGCAACCCTGGGCCATATTTCGGCTTAAAATTATTTGCCCGGTTTGATGTCTGCGAGGGTAGATTTCAAAGCGTGTAACCAGCCTTGATCATCGTAAAGATAATATTGCATCTTAAGCGCAAAGGCGCATCCAGCGATGATGGATATCAGCGTGATCAGTGAACCGATTGCCAGTGTGGACAGCCCGCTAATACCCTGACCAATGGTGCAACCCAGAGACATCACTCCGCCGAATCCCATTAGCAACCCACCCATTAGATGATTGATCAAATCTGATTTATCGCTGAAGCTTTCGATTCTGAAATTGCCAGTGACTATACTGTAGGCAAAGGAACCTGCCAGCACGCCCAGAACCACGGAGATGCCAAAATTGATAGTGGATCCGGTAAAGGTCATCAAATAAGTCAGGGCATTACCTACCGGGGCGATAAAAGAATAGGCCTCGGTGGGTAGCGGATCAAAATCATCGAAGCCAAGATAGCCGGTCGTGAACCAGGCGAACACGATAATCAAACCAATTCCGATTCCGGCCAGCATATTGTCAAAATTTGTGCGTACTTCCCTGTCCCGAAGGGCCCATACAATCATCCCCCCGCCGATTAAAATTGCTACGATCGCAGTGGCGATACTGGGGCTTAAACCCAAAAAATGCGATGTGAGTTCGGGTATTCCCTGGGTGGTGAGACCGCTTTGTTCAAGGTCAATTGTTGAAGGATCGTTGATCTGTAGTCTTAACAGCGCGAATAATCCCCTGAGAGTCATATAAGCGCTGATTGCCATTACCAGTAAAACCACAAGGGATTTAAGATTTCCACCCCCTACTCGAACCAGCGTTCTTTGCCCGCAGCCTGATCCCAGTGTCATGCCAATGCCGAATAGAAACCCGCCGAGCAAATGACCTAACCAGGTGAAATTTGAGGTGAGATAAATAGACTGACTGAGGTCAACTAAACCAAAGTGCTGGAGGCTTTGCGCACCGAAAATGGCGATTCCTGTTGCCAGAAACCAGACTCTCATTCGGGTTAGTGAACCCATGTTGACCCAATCGCTGACGGCACCCATGGTGCAGAATTGCGTTCGGCTGCCGATAGCGCCGAATAAAAAGGCGCCGACAAATCCGTATAAAGCAATTGTTTGGTAATGCTCCATCTCTAAAGAGGCCTCCTTAATTGTCCAGAATGAGAGTCTTCGATCAGTTTTTTCAGCCGGCTTTCGCCTAGGCTTT
Source organism: Gammaproteobacteria bacterium (assembly GCA_024679435.1). Classification (GTDB taxonomy): domain Bacteria; phylum Pseudomonadota; class Gammaproteobacteria; order Arenicellales; family Poriferihabitantaceae; genus JAIBDK01. Next base: position 4,691 of record JAIBDK010000012.1, read on the forward strand.
CTTTAGAAGAAAATGGAATTCGTTCCCGGATTCAGTGGATTCCAATAGTTCATTGCCGGTTTGATTTGCGAATGATTCAAAATCCTTGACCGCCCCGGGATCGGTAGCAACGATTTTTAGAACTTCTCCAGAAGCCATACTACTGATGGCTTTCTTGGCTTTTAATATTGGCAGAGGGCAGTTAAGGTTTCGGGCATCAAGCTCCTGATTGGCTTCGGTCATTTTCGTTCTCGATCATTGGGTTGCATTATTCTGGCCGTTTTAATCCTGGCCGGTTGCGGAGCCTTGTTAAATGATAACTAGATGCTCCACCGCTTTACTTTGGCATATTATAGTCCTCTAATATTTGGAATACGATATCTCGCGCTACTTTTGCTAGGCATCCACAGGGGATAAAAAAATACTATGGTATATCCATAAAGGTAGATATATATTGCCATACCAGAGTCGTAAGTTTAACAATGGCTAGAAATTGAGATTATTTGATGATTTGCGCTGGTAGAAAACGTGACGGACAAGTGAATGGGCCTGGTTTTATAGGGAGAGCAATTTTGTCGTCAGCGTTGTTGTTGGGTTTCTGTGCTGGTGCTTTATCTGACTCGGGTGGAATTGATTCTGAACTGATTCAGGGCGATGCCTATCTTGATCAGGTACAGTCACAAATAATGAATGTCGATACCCGGCAATTACAGCAAATGTTGAAAGATGTACCGGGTCTGGTACTACTAGATGTTCGCGAATCATTGGAAGTTCCCCAAAGCGGAGGAACCATTGATGCCCCAAGATTGCATAACGTCAGCCGCGGCTGGCTTGAATTTCGTGTTCCTGAGCGTGTTCCCAACAAGAATACCCCCATTGTTGTATTTTGTAACTTAAATTTAAGAAGTCCCCTGGCGGCGAAACGCCTGATGGACATGGGGTATACCAATGTCAGTAACTATAAAGATGGTTTTCCCGCCTGGCGGGATGGCGGCTACCCCGTATCCAATGATACTGCACCGGAAAATATGCTGTTTCAGGCCCCAATTCAGGTTAGTGACAACGTCTGGTCCGCGATTGGAGCCACTGCACCCCCGACTTATGAGAATTCGGGACACAATAATAATCTTTCTTTTATAGTTACCGATCAGGGTGTGGTGGTGATCAACGCTGGAGACAATTATCTTCTGGCGCAGTCCCTGCATAATGAAATACGTAATATCACCGACCAGCCGGTCAAATATGTCATTCTGGAAAACGGTCAGGGGCACGCCATGCTTGGCAGTAACTATTGGCAGGAGCAGGGTGCAGAAATAGTTGCTCACGTTGATACTCGAACTGAGATACAGGAACACGGATATAACAGCTTTAACAACATGAAGGAAGGCCGTCGGGATAAAGGTATGAATACCCGACTGGTTGAGCCTGATATTGTATTTGAAGACCAATATGTCATAGAACTTGGCGGTGAACGCATAGAGGCTTTGTATTTGGGGCCAGCCCATAGTCCCGGAGATATATCGGTTTGGCTTCCCCGCCAGAAGCTGGTTATAGCCGGCGACATTGCTTTCCATGAAAGACTGCTTCCGGTCATGGAGCACACCGATACAGCTGCCTGGATAGAAACCTGGGAAGCTTTTGAAGCACTGGGTGCAACAAAAATAATCCCTGGCCACGGTGGGCCGACTGATTATGATGAAGTGCGGAAATATACGCTGGACTATCTAGCGTATATGCGCGGAGAAATGGCGTTGTTGGTAGAGGAAGGAGGGGATTTGCAGGATGCCTATAAAAAAGTTGACCAGTCTGATTACAGCCATCTTGATACTTACTTTGAGCTGGCGCGCCAGAATGCCGGTCGGATATTTCGGGAAATGGAATTTGATTTTTAACCAAGATGTACTTAACTCGATTTAAAACATGATGAAGTTATCTAAACGAACATTTCTTAAACTCATTGGATTTTCCGCAACCGGATCCTTGGCTGGAACCAGTATTGATGCGATGACCCGGCAGGCTCGGGCGGAGACTCTGGGTGGTCTATATGATTTGCCTATGGCCGGTAACGTCCGAATTCTCCATACCACGGATATTCATGCTCAACTGCAGCCGGTTTTTTATCGTGAGCCCAATGTCAATATTGGCGTGGGTGATGCCGAAGGCAAGTTACCCCATTTGGTCGGCCAGGCCTTGTTGGATAAAACCGGTTTCGCCAAAGACAGCATCGAGGCGTACGCTTATACCTGTCTTGATTTTGAAAAAAACGCCCGAAAGTATGGAAGGATGGGTGGGCTGGCTCAATTGAAGACGCTCTATAACGCTCTGCGTGAACAGGCCGGCGGGGTTGAAAACACCCTGACCATGGACGGCGGGGATCTATGGCAAGGGTCGGCAACCGCTCTGTGGACTCGGGGTGTAGATATGGTAGAGGTGTCAAATTTGCTTGGTGTGCAGTTAATGACCGGACATTGGGAGTTCACATATCATGAAGCGGAATTGCTTGGAAATCTTGGCCGATTTAACGGCGAATTCCTCTCCCAGAATATTCGGATAAAAGAGGACAGTCTGTTTGAGGATGCCTATTTTGAAATGGTTGAGAACTATGCGGGTATGGGGTTATACGATGAAGATAGCGCCCGGGCATTTAAGCCTTATTCAATCCGGCAGATAGCCGGACGAAAGATTGCCATCATCGGACAGGCATTCCCCCGCACAGCCAATGCTAATCCTCAGGGATTTATACCCGATTGGTCATTTGGAATTCGGGAAGATGATCTTAAGGCGCTGATAGATCAAATACACGAAAACGAAGCCCCGGATGCCACGATTTTGCTTTCCCACAACGGCATGGATGTTGATCTCAAACTGGCTGGCCGAGTAGACGGAATCGATGCCATATTTGGCGGGCATACCCACGATGGTGTGCCGGTTCCTGTTGAGGTGACTACTCCTGGTGGTGGTACCTGTATGGTTACCAATGCGGGTACTAACGGGAAATTTGTCGGGGTTATGGATATGGATGTGGGCGAAGGCAATGTGCTAGGTATGCGGTACCACCTGGTGCCGATATTTGAAAAGCTTCTGGAAGCTGATAGTGAGGTTCAGGGTTTCATTGATGGGGTTCGTGCTACCGTATACGATGAGCAAGTTGTTGAAAGCCGTGCTGAAGCGTTTAAGTTTAATGCGGCTAGAGTGGGGAAAACATTTGACCAAATTCTCTCAGAGAAACTTGCGATTGCCGATCGTGCGCTGTTTCGACGAGGTAATTTTATGGGCACCTGGGATCAGTTGATTTGCGATGCCATGAAACACGAATACAAAGCACAAATTGCGCTTTCTCCTGGCTTTCGCTGGGGGACGTCGGTGTTGTCGGGGGAATGGATAACCATGGAAGACGTCATGACCCAAACGGCTATGACTTATGGAGAAACTTATGTTCAGGATATGACCGGCGAAGCGATACTGACGATTCTTGAATCCGTTGCGGATAATCTTTTCGACCCCGATCCTTATTTTCAGTCTGGTGGCGACATGGTTCGAGTAGGGGGTTTGGATTACACCATTGATCCATCAAAACCCCTGTTGAGTCGCATTATTGATGTTAAGCTGGATTCAGGGGAGCCTCTCGACCCTGCTGGAACCTATAGCGTTGCGGGCTGGGGAGTGGTGGGTGACCATCCTGATGGGCGATTGATATGGGATGTGATTAGAGATTATCTGGTGAGTGAAAAGGATCGAAATAATGTCATCCACATCCCAAAAGAAAATCATCCCACATTGGTGGGCATGGGTAGTAATCCCGGGATAACGGACTATCAGGGTAATTTAATATAGAGGCGTTGACTGTTATTGTTCAAAGTAGAATTTGTGCAATGTATTAATCACTTCTGATGCTGAGTTTGCAGACTCCAGATCGACATAATTTTCGAGGTTGATGTTTTCGCAATCGTTGATGTTCATGGCGTGCTTTCGGCCTCTGAAATAAAGAAACCCCTATGCGATATCCAATTGTGGATATGGGGCTCGATAGGAGTGTATCTATTAGTTAGTGTCAGGTTTTTCTTTGCCCTGCATTAACTTGTATATTCGATAAATATAAACTACTATAAGTTTGAGTATAGGTTTTATACATGCTCCATCACAGTTAAAAACACCAGATCTGGAGGACAGATTAATGATTAGAAAAACTGCTGTGATCGCGTTTCTAGCACCGATAATAATGTTTGGTTCGGTGCTCAGCGGTGTCGCTACCGCAGATGAAGCGATGATCGAAAAGGGCAAGGAAGTCGCTTTTGATAGAAAAAAAGGAAATTGTTTGGCCTGTCACATGATCGATGATGGATCTTTGCCGGGTAATCAGGGACCGCCACTGATTTCAATGAAAGCGCGATTCCCTGACAAAGCTAAGCTTCGCGCGCAAATCTACAATCCCCTCGAAAGAAATCCGAACAGTTTCATGCCACCGTTCGGACTGCATAATATTCTCTCTGACGGAGATATAGATGCGATTGTCGAGTATATCTACACCCTTTAAGTTTGGGAATTTTAAAATTATGAATAGAAGAGAATTTAATAAGTCTCTGGTGGTTGCTACGGCCATCGGTGCCGGTGCGTCAATGGGGATGATTCCCCTGACAGCGACTGCTTCCTGGCCTGAATCCGCCTTTAAAGCGGAGTCAGTTGACGATGCGATTAATGCGCTTTACGGCACTACGGAAGCAGAGTCCAGCGATGCAATAACATTCAAAGCACCGGATATTGCAGAAAATGGCGCTGTGGTCCCGATTTCGATTTCGGTGGATATGCCAAATGTTGAACATGTCGCTTTGCTGGTAGCAAACAACCCCTCGCCGCTGGCGGCAACATTCGAAATACCGACTCCCGGTCCTACGACAGTTGGTACCCGCATAAAAATGGGAAAAACCTCGGCTCTGGTTGCCATGGTTAAGGCGGATGGAAAACTGTATAAAGCGGTTAGTAGTGACGTTAAAGTTACTATCGGCGGCTGCGGCGGATAAGGAGAAAAGATTATGACAATTAAATGTAAAGCTAAAGCAAATGGTGACGCGGTTGAAGTAAAGGTGCTGATGAAGCATGCTATGGAAACCGGTTTAAGCAAAGATAAGAAAACTGGCGAATTAATTCCTGCGCACTACATCACCGAAGTTTCCTGCTCACTGAATGGTGCCGAAATCTTTCGTTGCAATTTAGGCCCCGCTATTTCCAAGAACCCCTATCTTTCCTTTATCGTTTACGGACCAAAGGCTGGCGATACGCTGCAATTGACTTCTTTAGATAATATGGGCAAGACCGATTCAGGAGAAACGGTAGTCAAATAGATAAGGCTGATTTTGCCGCATCGAAAATACCACCAACTGGAGAAAAAAATGAAAAAAGTAATCGTCACTCTGGTAGCGCTAATGACCGCCACTGTCTGGATTGGAACTCAGGCAAGCCCGGAAACTGATCGCGCTGCCTTCGAGAAATTCTTTACCCAGAAATTTCCGAATACCCCGACTGCAGATTTTGTGAACGGGGTTTATTCCATTCATGCCCCGTCCAGGGCGCAATGGGAGGAAATTGAGGAGTTTCCACCTTATGAGCTTTCTATTGATGCCGGTAAGACGGAATGGAACAAGGCGTTTGCCAATGGCAAAACATACGCAGACTGTTTTGAAAACGAAGGTGCTGTTAGAGGTAGTTACCCCTACTGGGATTCAGATAGAAAAGAAGTCATCACGTTGGAGCTTGCTGTTAACGAGTGCCGAACCGCAAACGGTGAGGAGCCGCTTAAATACAGTAAAGGTAAAATGGCGGACATCTCAGCTTATATGTCATATCAATCGCGGGGCCAGGAAATTAATGTTGTGATTCCCGATGACGCTGATGCGATGGCGGCCTATGACCGTGGTAAGGAATTTTTCTATAGTAAGCGTGGGCAGTTGAACTTTTCGTGTTTCGATTGTCACGGTGGCGGTGCGGGTAGCATGGTTCGTGCAGACACGTTAAGCCCGGCCTATGGACACACCTCGCATTTTCCTGTGTACCGGTCTAAGTGGGGCGGTATGGGTACGCTGCATCGTCGATTCGGTGGATGTAATAAACAGGTCAGAGCGAAGCCGTTTAAGTCTCAGAGCCCGATTTACAGAGAGCTAGAGTACTTCCTGACCTATATGAATAACGGTCTGGTATATAACGGCCCTGGCGCGAGAAAATAGGAGGATTATGAAATGTTAAAAAAGATTTCGAAAATTTTCATCCCTGCGATTGCAGTTTTATCGTTGTCAGGCTGTGCTAGCCTATCTGCTAGTGAAGAATTCACGGCAGCATGGGACGCGGCAGATGCCGCAAGAAAAGACGCGGCGGCGGTGGGTTACGAGTGGCGCGATACCGGTAAGATTCTCGGTAAAGCAAAAGCTGCGGCTGATGAAGGCGACATGGAAAACGCTATGAAGTTAGTAGCGAAGGCCCAAGAGCAGTCTGCAGATGCTATGGTGCAGCAGAAGCGCGAATCCGAACTCTGGAAGACTAGAGTGCCGCAATAATAATTGCAATATCATGCTAATTCGAAAGGGCGCTGATTTCAGCGCCCTTTTGGATTATGTTCCTTCAAATGTATTGTTGCCTGCAAAATCTCAGAAATGTCTGCTTTCATGAAAAAAATAACTGACTGGCAATTAATTTCTGATCGTGCTGATACGCTGAAAATGCCTGTGGTCGTTATGGTGGATCAGGAAGATTGTCCGTATTGTCGGCAGGTGGAATCAGAGTTTTTTGCAGCTATTTTTGCGGGAGGAGAATACGAAAACCGGGTAATCTTTGGGAAGATTTCTATCGATGCAGGAGAGATGATCTCTTCTACCCAGGGTCTCATTTCAACCCGGGATTTTCTGCGCGGCTATGATGCGGGGTTTACCCCGACTATTCTTTTTCTTGATGCAGATAAAAATCAGTTGACAGAGAAGATAGTTGGTCTAACGACACCGGACTTCTACGGATTCTATCTCGAAAACGCAATCAGAGCGGCTATCAAAAAGCTTGACGGTTAGTCGTTTTGGTTATCTTTTAATCTGCTTCAAATCGGATAAATTCCTTCCGCTCAATTATTCTGCCCCACCATCTGTTATAGGGGTGGATGTACTCTGTGCTGGCACTGTTTGATTCCAGGGGAAAGTTTTGGTTATGCCATCCAAAGATTCCGTGCTTGAGATTGACCACATCACCTGCTCCTGCCTGTTGTAGGTCTGGACCGACGATTTCGGCGAGGTCTGAAGATCGCCTGCCGACAGAGCAGTAAAACACCACGCTTTTGTTTTCGAGCCCTGAGGAATAACGTTCCAGAAACGATTTCCTGTCTATGTCCGGGTCTATACGTATAGCATTCGAAATATGACTCACTTCGTATTCAGCTTCTTCCCGCACGTCAAAAATCACCAGAGAACTGTCTGAATTGCCGAGGAGCATCTGACTCAGGGTCTTATTGTCAATATGCTCCACATCGGGTTGATTTTCCAGAATCCACTGCTGTATTTCTCTGAGTTTTTCTGATTCCGCCATTGATGGATTAATACTCGTTAAAAGCAGTATCAAAAACATCAGTGGGGATGATATTTTCCGGTTTGTGATCAAGTTGAATGCTTTACAGATTACGGCTGACATTTGTTATGACGTTGTAGCTAAAGACCATTGATCGATGGAGTGGTTCCTAATTTTAGTTAAATTGGGAAGTAATGGTCGCGAAATCATTGATCTGAGGAAACTTTCTCAGCTATCCAGTGTGGGAGGCCCAAACCAGTTCAGCGAATCGTGCAGCGAGACCACAGAGCCAATGATAAGCAAGGTCGGCGCTTGCACTGATGCTTTGGCAACGACGTCTGGTAATTCTGCAATAGTCGAACAGTGAACCTTCTGATCCAGCATGGTGCCTTGTTCGATCATCGCAGCGGGTGTACCTGGGTCCAGACCATTTTTAACCAGATTTTCAGCAATGATCGGAAGCCCAACCAGCCCCATATAAATAACCACCGTCTGGTCTGGTGAAACCAGTTGATCCCAGGGCAGGTCGACGCTTCCATCCTTGAGTTGACCGGTCACAAAACGAACAGACTGAGCATGATCTCGATGGGTCAGAGGAATCCCACTGTAGGCGGCACAGCCGGATGCAGCGGTAATTCCCGGTACGACCTGAAACGGTATCTGGTTTTGGGCGAGAAGTTCAATTTCTTCGCCACCACGGCCAAAAATAAAAGGGTCTCCCCCTTTTAGCCGGGCTACTCTTTTTCCGCCTAACGCATAGTCCACTAGTTTTTGATTAATATCCTGCTGAGGAAGGGCATGGTCAGCCCGTTTTTTCCCGACATAAATCATTTCAGTGTCCGGATTGATCTGATCGAGGATGCGCGGCGATACCAGCCGATCATACAATATGATTTCAGATTGTTGGAGCAGGCGATAGGCTTTGAATGTAAGTAGATCCGGGTCCCCCGGGCCGGCACCGATGAGGTAGACTTCACCCGTCCCGGCATCCTGCGGCGCGTTTTTAAGGGATTCAAGGAAAAGGTTTTCGGCTGTATCGGGGTTTCCAGAAAAAATGGATTCCGCCACATGGCCACCCAGAATGCGCTGCCAGAAAGATTTTTTGCGGCAAGGATCTGCTATGGTTTCGTTTACGAGTTGACGGTATTTTCCAACTAATTGCGCGAGCCGGCCATATCCCGAGGGGATCAGGGAATCTATTCTGTCTGCTAATGAGCGGGCTAAAATGGGAGATGCCGTGCCGCTAGAAACCGCAATCGTGATTGGGTCACGGTCGATGATGCTGGGAAAAGCGATATCAGACAATGAAGAATCGGATGCAACGTTTACCGGTATCCCAAGTTCTCTGGCCCGCACAGAGATTTCTCTGTTAACACCGTGATCATCAGTGGCGGCAACGATAAATATATAGTTGTCTTTTATATCATCCGGACGCCAACTTCGTTCGTAAGATGTGCCGCCGGACATTGCTATGATTTTGGTAATTGAGCCACTGGACTTTTTGGAAATCAGATCGATTTTCAATGAGGTTTGAGACATTAGCTTTGCCCGGCGCGTTCCTACCTTACCACCCCCCACTATCAGGCAGGATTTTTTATCGGTGTTGAGAAGGACTGGCAGGTTTTTCACAATGATCAGGTGTTGGTTCGTTTAATTCCAGGAGGTTAGATTTTATAACAGCTTCGGGTTCGAGATAAGAGCGGATGTCTCAAAAAGCTCGTGTGAAATTGATGGGGATAGTGGATAAAAAATTGATGCGCAGCGTGATGAGAGGTATATTGTCGAAATTGAGGGTGCTAATCACAGGCACCGGCGAGTAATAATGTTATCTAAGCTATCGTAAGGAGAAATAATTATGTTTGGACCAATAGAAATTCCATTTGGTTGTGTAATGTTGTTCAACGCGGTCAACCTGAAAGAAGGAGTGACGGTGGAGGATGTTGAACTGGTGTTGGGGGAGATGTGTAATGTTGTTAAAAATACCTACGGTGATGATGAAGGCGGATTTATCGGTGGACAGGTGTTTAAATACGCTGGATTTATATCTGACGAAGGATCCGTAGGGTCAGCGTCTGACCACGGCAAAGTAGCTGAAAGTCGAACCGCAGATCTTGCTATTGTCACGTACTGGCAATCGTTTGATCAGCACGAAAAGTCCCATGCGGATTCTATCTTCAGGGAAAAATTTTCCGCTCTGGGAGAATATTGTGAAGATACATGGGAACTGGGTTACGAAATGTTATGGCAGGGAACGGCGGAGGACTAGGATTTCAGGCCTCCGCAATTTTTCCTGTATGTGAGTTAAAACCGCTAGACGTGCATGATTTCTTCTTTGAGCGAATAGCAGATCATTAATACTTCCTGCTTTTCCTGAACACCTACTTCGTTGGTATCCAGGGCCGCCATAATATCGTCGACCACAGCCAGAAATTCTGTTTCATTGATATTCATGCCGCGATGGGTTGTCAGCATATCCTTCCCGGTGTATTCCTGAGGTCCGCCTGTGCCGGCGCAGATAAATTCAGTGACGATGCGTATGACGTTGTCCCGGTCGCTATCCTGATAGCGTGCGTTGACCTTAGAGTTGTTCAGGTGATTGTCGAAAATATTTTCTGTTATCGAACGGATTTTGTGCTCTCCACCCAATCTTTCATAAAGTGAACTGTCGGTCATATCAGCCTCGTGCTAGTGTTTGTTAAAATAGACGGGGCATCATGCAAAAAAAGCGAATGCTTGTCAAATAACGGATATTCCCCGTTTTTCTGCAGTTGCCGGTGGTAGGGGGGATTTTAAAAAGTGGTTTATACTCCTTGGATTTCCTTTCATACATGAGTGTGATTTGTGGAGCCATTCTCGGGACGAAAACTTGCCGTTATTTTACATGCTGATATCGTTGATTCGACGGTTCTTGTTCAGCAAAACGAAACCCTGGCGCATGCTCGAATACAGGATGTTTTCAGAAAACTCTCATTAACTATTAAGCGGTACGGTGGGAACACCAGAGAATTAAGGGGCGATGCCCTGGTCGCCGAGTTTGAAAGAGCATCTGATGCTGTTTGTGCCTCATTGGATTTTCAGGCCAGGTCTGCAGTTGATTTGGGGCGGCCGGAAGATAGCTCAAGGGATATCAAACCGAAATTGAGAATCGGTATTGCACTTGGTGAAGTGGTCATAGCTGACGATACGATTACCGGGGCAGGGGTGGTGTTGGCGCAGAGACTTGAGCAGATTGCGTCACCTTTCGGTGTCTGTATCCAGGGAGCAGCAAAAGAAACAATTCCAGGGCGCATGCCATTTAGCTATGAAAGTCTTGGTGAGCGTCAACTGAAGGGTTTTGATGAGCCCGTCCGGGTATTCAGTGTATCCCTCGATAAAGGAGCAGATATTCCTCCTCCAGAGAACAACGCCAGTAGAGCTCAGCACTATTCTAAATCTTCCGGGCTGGTGAGAATTGCAATCGGATTGTCTTTGCTAGTGTTTTTATCTGCGGCCGCATACCTTGGTCTCCGTTACTGGAACTTTCAAGACAATGCCACTGAGAAGGCGATGGGTTCCATAGAGTCGAGCGTCCCGTCAATAGCCGTGCTTCCATTTGATAATTTAAGTCAGGACCCCAAGCAAAATTATTTTGCAGATGGTCTTGCA
>JAIBDK010000230.1 GCA_024679435.1 Gammaproteobacteria bacterium
CTGCAGGATAGGGGTTATCAGGTTACTCTTTATGATTCAGAAACCCCAGGCAGCATGACCTCTCGCGGGAATGCGGGTGGATTTGGTTTTACGGATGTAATGCCCATGGCGGCTCCGGGTGTATTGTGGAAGGTTCCGGGATGGCTGTTTGACCCCTGTGGTCCATTATTTATTCGACCGGGACATTTCCCTTCTTTATTTTCCTGGCTGGTGTATTTCCAGAAGGTCAGCAGTGCGCATCATGTTGAACGACTTTCAGGTGCTCTTTCCAGTCTGCTTGAACCCAGTAAAAGGGATTCCAGAGAACTGATAAGCAGAACTGGTCTGCAAGATCTATTCACTGAGAAAGGAGCGCTCACGGTCTATAAGACCCGTGAAAGTTTTGAGAACGACCGACTGGAATGGACGGTTAAGGCAAAAAGAGGAGTTGAAGTGCAGGAACTTGGGCCGAATGATATTCGTGCCATGGAGCCGGAATTACAAAATGCCCGTTTTGGCTGGTATACGCCGCAATGGTGCAATACCACGGATCCGTTTGAAGTTGCCCGTAAACAGGCGGATTATTTTGTTGAACAGGGAGGGCGTATAGTCAGTAGCCATGTCCGTGTCGTTGAGACGCTGGAATTAGCTAAATGTTCGTCTGCTAGAGGGCATGTGCGCGCTCTGATTCTCGACAATGGAGAATCTGTTGCTGTCGATCAAATTGTGATTGCCGCCGGAGTCTGGTCGAAACAGATTTGTCGGCAACTGGGTGAGCGGGTATTGCTGGAGTCGGAGAGAGGTTATAACACGACGTTGCCCAACCCCGGAGTAACACTTGAACATCAGGTGATTTTTGGAGAGGAGAAATTTGTTATTACCAATATTCAGGATGGACTGAGAATTGGCGGGGCCGCTGAATTTGCAGGTTTGAAGACGCCCGCCAACTATAAACGCAGTGAAAAGTTGCTGCAAATTGCCAGGCGCTATCTGCCCAGCCTCAATGATGCCGGCTGTGAACAATGGATGGGACATCGGCCTTCCACGCCTGATTCGATTCCAGTGATTGGTAAATCGCTTAAATTTGACAACGTTCATTATGCCTTTGGCCATGGTCATTATGGATTGACCATGGCGGCGACTACCGGAAAACTGGTTGCACAATCGATGTTGGGTGAAAAGCCAGATGTCGACCTTGAGCCTTTCTCGATATCAAGGTTTTCGTAATTTGCGAGTGAAATTAGTTTTATATTCATCGTATGATTCAAAACAGGACTAGAACTGGATCAGTTTCCTATGACCCGTAGCATCTTTAAATGTATTGATTCACACACATGCGGTAATCCGGTGCGTGTGGTGACCAGCAATCGTCCTGACCTTTCTGGGAATACAATGAGTGAAAAACGCCAACATTTCCTTTCTGAGTTTGACTGGATTAGAACTGGATTGATGTTTGAACCCAGAGGACACGATGCTATGTCGGGTTCCATTCTGTATCCTCCGACCAACAAGGAGCACGATGCCGGCGTATTGTTTATCGAGGTAAGTGGTTGTTTGCCGATGTGTGGGCATGGAACCATCGGGACGGTGACGGTGGCTTTAGAAGAAAGACTGATTTCCCCAAACACCCCGGGACTAGTGAATCTTGATACACCCGCAGGGCTTGTGCAGGCACGCTATCAGATGCAAGATGGTTTTGTGGATTCTGTGGAGTTAACAAACATCGCGTCTTTTCTGCATTCTCGTGGTGTCAAGGTTCATATTCCGGGGATGGGAGAACTTGTGCTGGATGTGAGTTATGGTGGTAATTTCTATGCCATTATCGAGAAGCAAAAGAACTATCCGGGTTTAGATGATTTCAGCGTGGATGACATCAGGCGGTTTAGCCCCCTTGTCAGGGATGCCGTGAACCAATATATGAACATTGTGCATCCTCAAGATGAGACTATCAGGCAGGTAAGTCACGTAATGTGGACGGACGATCCCCGGGACCCTAAGGCAGATATGCGAAACGCCGTTTTTTACGGCGACAGAGGGATTGATCGATCTCCCTGCGGAACCGGTACCTCAGCCAGAGTTGCGCAGCTTGTTGAGCGGGGTGATTTAGTGGTGGGCCAGAAATTTGTTCATGAAAGCATTATAGGTAGCCTGTTTACCGGATGTGCAATAGAGCAGACTTGTGTTGGAGCGTTTTCCGCCATTATTCCCACAATAGCGGGATGGGCCCGGGTCACCGGACATAATAATATTTCTATTGATGAGCGGGATCCTTACGCCCATGGATTTCTGCTGGTCTAATCAGAGGTCTTCCCAATCTTTCGGGCATTTTTACTGGCCTAGCAGCATTTCTTTGAACTTCTCTAAAGTGCTGTCTGTAACTCTGGTTGCATGGGTATAGTCTGCATGCTGATCGGGGCTCGCATTACGATCCAGAACAATCATCCACAGAGGGTTGATTTGGTTCGGGAGCATAGAGTAGCGAACATCGATTACTTTATTTGGGTCCGCGGGATGGACCGATATAAAGCCGTCTGAAAACCAGCGAAATCGCTCGATGTCCTGAGCCTGCTGTGATGACGGATCAAGCCAGGGGAAATCACGAGTGACGTCCAGTTTGGTAATCGAGGTGCCGGGATAGATAAGCGGGGTAAGGCCCACTCGAACACCGTCTACGAAATAACTGTTTTCTGCTTCATAAATAATTTTCCAAAGCAACAAGTTGCCGAATCCGGGTTTTGTTTCAAGACGCGCCGGACTATGTCCCCGGGATTGGGCGAGTTCCCAGCCGGCATTTTCCGCTCTTTCTTTTTGTATTAGGCCGAACCCGAGATAAAGTAAAACCCACATAACTGTGAATCGGGCAATAGCTGGTTTGCGTTTGCTGATGGCCAGAACGGCCATAACCGCTAACGGTATGCTAAAAAGTGGATCAATTATTGAGATATTGCTCCAGGAAATCCGTATATTGCTGAACGGCCAGAAAAGTTGTGTGCCGTAAGATGTGCATGTGTCCAGAAGTGCATGGGTGGCATAGCCGGCTGTGGTGTATTTTAAGGTTTGCCTGAAGTTCAAAGACCATTGTGTGGCTAGTCTTGAGCGCGATAACTTTCTAACAAGTCTAATTGACCAGTGTATAAGTAAGGCACAAATCAGACCTCCTGCTGGAATGAAGATAAGGGAATGGCTGAACTGCCGGTGATATTCTAGAAAAAGCAGTGGGTCGGTGTTCGAGTTGATCAGAATATCAAGGTCTGCGGCCATTCCACCGATTAAGCCGAGGATGGAGGCGGCAATGATGTGTTCTTTGCGGGAAAAGTTTTGGGCGGCTACGCCTCCCAAAACTCCCTGAGAAATTGGATCCATGGGTGGAAATTAGTTGTTAAGTTTAGGTGTTGGTGTCGTTGCTGAGGTATTTTGGTTTTGACGCAAATAGATTGAGAAAGTGGTTTGCCATAAATCCAGACTATGAAACATTATTTTCGTTTCCAACCGGAGTTTCTTGGATTGTGTCATATCGCCCAGTTGAGGGCCAATAACTACATAGAAATTAGATAAAAACCTCGAGGAATAACTGCTTGATTTTATTAATGTTTCGGTTAGAATACCGCCGCCTCCAGCAGCACCCCCAAATTTTCGATCACAGGACTCGATATGTCTATCTCAAATCTGCGAAATATCGCAATTATTGCTCACGTTGACCACGGTAAAACGACCCTGGTAGACAAGTTATTACTGCAATCGGGAACGCTGGGCGAGCGTTTCGGACCTGTGGAGCGGGTAATGGACGGTAATGATCTTGAGAAAGAGCGCGGCATTACCATTCTTTCAAAGAATACTGCGATTAAATGGAACGGATATCGCATCAATATTGTTGATACACCGGGCCACGCAGATTTCGGTGGTGAGGTGGAGCGCGTCTTATCCATGGTGGATTCAGTATTGTTACTGGTGGATGCCGTGGAAGGCCCCATGCCTCAGACCCGTTTTGTTACCCAGAAAGCATTTTCTCATGGTCTCAAGCCGATTGTGGTGATCAACAAGATTGATCGAGATGGAGCGCGACCTGACTGGGTACTGGATCAGACCTTTGATTTGTTTGATCGGTTGGGCGCTACTGATGAGCAACTGGATTTTCCGGTGGTGTATACGTCCGCTATCGAAGGTTACGCATCCCCTGATGCCAACAATCGCACCGGCGATATGACACCCTTATTTGAAACGATTGTGAATCAGGTGAATTCGCCCGATGTTGACCGTGATGGCGCGTTCCAGATGCAGATTTCATCTCTTGATTATTCCCGCTACGTGGGCACTATCGGTGTTGGACGGGTTACTCGGGGTGGTATTAAAGTTAAAACACCGGTAACCGTGATTGACCGGGAAGGAAATCCCAGAAGCGGGCGTGTGGTTCAAATCTTCGGATTTCACGGCCTCGACAAGGTCGAAGTGGAATCAGCCAGTGCCGGAGATATTATTGCTGTCACTGGAATTGAAGGGCTGGGGATTTCAGATACACTCTGCGACCCGGCCAAACCTGAGGCTCTCCCCTCTCTGAGCGTGGACGAGCCTACAGTGCGAATGA
>JAIBDK010000112.1 GCA_024679435.1 Gammaproteobacteria bacterium
ATTGGATGGTATTCCGCCATTTTCTGTATTTATAGGCGCCGCCAGTGGAGTTAACGTTGAATATTTAGGTAATCCTGTTGAGTTCAAACCTCATAAAAGTGGATTATTTGCCCGATTTCAGGTGGGTGAGGCGCAGTGAGTCCTGATAACGATTCGCGATTTAAGTGACAGGATTAAACCAAAATGAGCAGTAAAATTCAGGGAGTTCGTGGCATGAATGACCTCGTTCCAGAAGATATTGGAACTTGGCATATCGTTGAAGCCGCCTTGCGCAAAATTGGATGGCAGTACGGGTATCAGGAAATACGAACTCCTATGCTGGAGAAGACAGCACTCTTCAAACAATCTATAGGTGATCAAACAGATATTGTCGAAAAGGAGATGTATACTTTTACTGACAGTGGCGAAGAAAGCTTGTCACTAAGACCTGAGGCTACAGCCAGCACTGTGAGAGCGTGCATTCAACACGGGTTGCTTTACAACACACGACAGCGCTTATGGTATTTGGGTCCAATGTTTCGTCGTGAACGTCCCCAGAAAGGGCGGTTTCGGCAATTTCATCAATTCGGAATTGAAGCTTTTGGTTGGCCCGGGCCCGATATAGATAGTGAAATTATACGTGTTGGAGAGAGAATATGGCGTGATCTCGGAGTAGAGGGTATTTCTCTACAAATCAATACCTTGGGTTCAGATTCTTCCAGAGCGGATTACCGTAATTCCCTTAAAAATTATTTTTTGGATTTCATCGATCAACTCGATGAAGACAGTGTTCGGCGTCTGGAGCGTAATCCCCTCAGGATACTAGATAGCAAGGTTAAAGAAACGATTCGCATTGTGGGAGGTGCACCCAGTATTCTCGATTCTCTCGGTGATGACGAGCGCAGGCATTTCGACGGGATATGTGATTCCCTGGATGCATCAGGTATTCAGTTTTCGATAAATCCAAAACTGGTCCGTGGGCTCGATTATTACACTAGCACGGTTTTTGAGTGGGTGACGGACCAGTTGGGAGCTCAATCTGCAGTATGCGCTGGTGGTCGATATGACGCCTTAGTCGCTAATAGGGGCGGCAAAGATACCCCGGCAATTGGATTTGCTATGGGCGTGGAAAGACTTATTGAACTGGTAAACATTCAGGGAAAGCATAAAATTGATGAACAAAACCTGATTTATATGATTGATACAAACAACGACATCAGTGAATCTGCCATGCTCGCAGAATCACTTAGAAATGCCGGTTACCGGGTGATAAGCCATTTTGGTGGCGGCAAAATGAAGTCTCAAATAAAGAAGGCTGACCAGTCAGGTGCGACAGTGGCCATCATTGTTGGTGAATCGGAAAAGCAGCTTGGTGTTGTTCAGATAAAGAAATTGCGGGAAAATACGCCGCAGTCCGAAGTTCCTGTGGGTCAACTGGTTGGCTGGTGTAAACAGAATATTTAGGAGACGATTTAATCAAAACATGAGTGAATTATGAAATTTAGTACTTTCAAGGTGATGGAGGGAAACACCGCTAGTAGCAGCACCATAGCGAAACTTTCTGACGCTGAGCTTGGATGTTTTAGTTTCAAAGAGATTGTTCATGTTTAATTTAGGCGTCCCTTTATTGTCATATTTAAATACTTATTGAGAGTGCTAGCGGAAATATATTATGGCGGAAGATAAAATACCCAAGTTTGCTGAAGACGATGAATTGGCAACGGCAAGGGCCTTCTGGAAAGAAAATGGAAAATCCATTATTGTGGGCATTGCGTTGGGGTTGTCCGGCATTGTTGGTTTTAACTATTGGCAGGTTTATCAACAACATCAGGCAGAAAGTGCTTCTGAGCTTTATGATCAGATAAAGCCTGGTGTGGATGCTATCAATGCGATGACCGTTGCAGATGAGCTCAAAGAATCCTTTTCCTCCAGCATCTATTCATCTCTCGGTGCGTTTTCACTGGCCAAAATTCTTGTAGAAGAAGATAAACTTGATTTAGCCGCTTCGGAATTAGACTGGGTATTAAAAAATACCGATGATGAGGCAATTCAGCATATTGCGCGAATTCGGCTTGCATCTGTTTATATTGCAGAGCAAAAATTCAATGAAGTCATAGTCATGCTGGACGGAATTAATCAGGGTGTATTCGAATCCCGTTATCAGGAACTAATAGGAGATGCTTATTCAATCCGGAATAGCGACGGAGACATAGGTAAAGCACGGGTCGCATATCAGAAAAGCCTTGATACCCTGCCGGGAGGTTCTGGGCAGTCAGGTCTTTTGCAGCTCAAACTGGATAATCTCGGAGATAGTTAAATGTATTTTCGTTTGATACTTGTTTCACTCGTATCCGTGTTACTAATAGGCTGCAATAAAGATAAAGTTGAAGAAGAAACTTTATGGGGTTTGCATCAGGAGCCGATTGAGCCTAAAGAGCTTCCGCAGGACAGTGGTGTAGAGGAGTTAAGAATTCTGTGGAAAGATAATATTGGTGGAGGGGCCGTCGACGGATTTGCCCAATTGAAACCGGCTATTTACGAATCCAGTATATTTGTAGTAAACCGGTCTGGCGACGTTTACCGCCGTGACGCCAATAGCGGTGATGTGATCTGGAAAGTTGAAGTTAATAAAGCTGTAAATTCTGGTGTCGGGGTCGATGAGGGGCTTGTGGTATTCTCTTTCGATAATGGTTACGTTAGCGCTCTGAATGCCAGCGATGGCAGTGTTAGATGGTCATCTTCACTGAAAAGAAATGTTTCTGCTATTCCCGTAGTGGGTAAGGGCCGGGTGGTTATCAGGACATCTGATGGCCTTGTCGTTGGCCTCGATTCCGAAACTGGATCAACAGCATGGCAGATTAAAAAAGAAGTTCCGGCGCTAACCATACATGGAGACTCCCTGCCTGCTATTACCGGTGATGCGGTCCTGGTCGGCTTGTCCAGTGGGAAATTGATTGCCAATAATGTTATTAGCGGGAGAGATTACTGGGAAGCCGATTTGTCATTTGTTCGTGGCCAAAACGAACTGGAACGCCTAAACGATTCTGATAGCTCCCCTATTATTCAGGGCGCCACAGTTTATACCGCGACTTATCAGGGCAGTGTTATTGCAGCTCAACTTCAAGATGCTTCAACCATTTGGCGCACTGATATGTCTACAAGGCTGCCCATGGCTGTTTCAGGTGATTCAATTATTGTTACCGAGGAGCTGGGTAATATTTTTTCTCTTAATACTTCTGATGGTGTGATTCAGTGGAAACAGGATGCATTTACAGGACATGGCGTTAGCTACCCTGTGGTGGTAAACGGTAAAATTGTAATCGGCGATTCACACGGTAATATCCATACTCTGGATGCTAAGTCTGGTGCTTTAATCGAGACTCGAAATATCGCCAAAGGGGCAGTGCTGGAACTGGTTACAAACGGCGAGATTTTTTCGGTTTTGACAACTCAGGGCGAACTGGTAACACTCAGTCTTTGACCGCTCACTCATCATAAATAGTAGGTCTGTTCACTGTTCTTTTGATCGGTTGAGCCGGGCCTTTGATTTCTCGGTATTGCTTTCGCGGGCATCAATTTTGATTCAGGATATAATTCCATGCTACCCGTAGTTTCACTGGTTGGTAGGCCCAACGTAGGAAAATCAACTCTTTTTAACAGGCTGACCCGGACCCGTGATGCGCTGGTTGATGACCAGCCCGGTGTCACTCGCGACCGTCTGTATGGGAAGAGTAAGATGGGTTCAATCCCCTTCCTGGTAGTAGATACCGGGGGTCTTGAGGCGGATATAGATCAAATCTTTGCAAGTGAAATTCGTGATCAGGTTGAGCAGGTTCTGTTGGAGTCTGATATTGTCTTTTTCATTGTCGATCTCGCGCAGGGTCTGGTGCCGCAGGATATTGAGATAGCGCGCTTTCTGCGCCAGAATAACAGTCGAATCTACTTGCTGGTAAACAAATCAGAAGGCGTAGAAGATGAGCTAGCAACGTCAGAGTTTCAAGAGCTGGCATTAGGTGAGCCCCTGGCTGTATCCGCAAAGCGGGGAGACGGTATTCAATCACTTGTCGACTCCATTTTTCTTAATAGCGAAGCCTTCACTGAACAGGTTGATGCTGGAAAAACTCCAGTTATATCCATTGCCGGAAGACCAAATGTAGGCAAATCCACGTTGACTAATCGGCTCGCGGGGGAGTCCAGAGTGATCGTGAGTGATGTTCCGGGGACCACTCGGGATAGCGTTCAGATTCCGATTACCTTTCAGGGTGAACCGATGATAATTATCGATACTGCAGGGGTAAGGAAGAAAGCCAGAGTAAACGAAGTCATTGAAAAGTTTTCGGTGATTAAAACGTTGCAGGCCATCGAGAGGTCGCATGTTACCCTTCTGGTTCTGGATGCTTCGGTGGGTGTTGAATCTCAGGATTCGTCCATCGCTGGAATGGTGCATGATCTCGGTCGATCAATTGTTATTATTGTTAACAAATGGGATGGACGAAATAATCATCAGAAAAATCAACTTAGAAAAGATATTACTCAAAAACTTTCCTTTCTACCTGATCCCGAAATCATTACCATTTCGGCACTGCATGGTTCAAAAATTAAAGACGTATTGCCTGCTGCAAAACGTGCTTATGATTCCGCGATGATAGATATTGCAACATCAAGTTTAAGTCGAACGCTTGAACATGCGGTAACCCAGACACCTCCACCAATGAATAATCAAAGACCCGTCCGCCTTAAATTTGCACATCAGGCAGGCAAAAATCCACCAATCATTGTTATTCATGGAAATCAGGTTGATGCGCTTCCAGAATCGTATCGCAGGTATCTAGCGAGGTATTTTTCCGGATTTTATCGTCTTGTTGGTACGCCTATCAGGATCATTACCAGAACCGGCGATAACCCGTTTAAGTCTAGAAAACCCAACCTCACCGAGCCGTTTAAAACCCGTTCAGGACGACGTCGTAAACTGTAGAGGGTCAATCAGGGTTTCATTAAGAATAAGGAACCAGTCTGCACGACCAAAATCAGTATCTTCTAGTGGTGTGGTGATACCTACTGGGTCGCCTGTCTCTATATTCTCACCTGGCTTGAGAATGGTCTCACGGATGTGATTAAGAACAGACTTTAATCCGTTTCCATGGTCTATCACGACAGAAATTCCAGATGACTCAGAAAGATAAATCTGCTGCACTATCCCTCGTCCCGGAGAGCGAATAATCTCCTCGGGCCTGGTCAAATAGGTGACCCAGGGGTGGTCTATTAATTCACTGGAGTTTTTGCTGCGCAGTATCCTGCCATAGGGGATGTAGCTTCCCGATGTCACAAGTTGTTGGAAATTAAAATCAGTTTCAACACTCGGTTGACCATTGTAAGGTTCGTTTGATTCTATAATTTGCTCTTCCATGCTAAGAGGATTAACAGAAATATTTTGCAGATGATCCGGCAATACAATTGTTCGTTGCTCTTTTATGGCAGATAGTGGGTGTACTCTAAAACTTCTTCGATATTGTGACTCTTCACTCCAATTGACGGTGATAAGATATTTCCCTGGAAGAATGTCCTGGGGCAATCCAACTATGGCAAACCAGGTTCCGTCAACGGTGTATGCAAGGACTTTTTTTTGCCCGAACAGGATATTGGGTAATTGTTCTGATATGTCGGACAACGGCACCACCGCAACGCCTCCGGGCACAGCGTTGTCTGCAGGAAGATTGGCCAGTCCCAATGCTGACAAAAAATAAGAGAAAAAGGCTGATATAGCCAGCGATTTTTTAAGAACTCTGACTTTTTTATTCATGAGCATTAGGCGTCGAAGTAACGGTTGCGTTGAACTTGCCATCGGATACGGTTATTTCCAGCGGTTCACCTGTGGAAAGATCTTGATGGCGGGTGATCACTTTCCGGTTACTGTTTTGTACGATAGCGTATCCTCGTTCCAGCGTGTTTTGGGGGCCCATTAGTGTGATGTTGCCCTGGATACGACTTGTGGTATTCGCCAATACGTCGAGTTTATTTTGGGTGTTTCTTAATAATTCCTGACGTAGAAGCCTTAGTGTTTGTCTGGTTTGCAGTACCTTGTTATGCGGTGAATAAAGTTTCAGGCTGGTTATGCAGTTCTCCAATTGTAGTTTACTGTTTGTCATATCCTGTCTTGCAAGAATCATGAGTTTCCAAACTAAATGCTGTCTGTGTTTTCTATGGTTTTGCAGTTTGTCTCCAGGGTGTATTAATCTTGAGTCCAGATAATCGATCGTCTGTCTTTGAGTTATGATTCGGCTTTCCATCAGATTGAATATTCGCGACTCATGGTTTTTAATTGTTCTTGTTAATTCGCGGATATCCGGAGACAGCATTTCCGCAGCCGCTGTGGGTGTGGGGGCGCGCACATCAGCGACAAAATCGGATATTGATATGTCAGTTTCATGACCGACAGCACTTATAACCGGGATGGAACATTGATAAATTGAGCGCGCAACAGCTTCACTATTAAACGCCTGCAGATCATCAAGGGAACCACCGCCTCTAGCGACTACCAGCACGTCGCACTCGTTTCTTTGGCTGGCAAGATCAATCATTTTGCTTACCCTGGCCGAAGCATCGGGACCCTGCACCTGAGTAGGATACAAGATTATTTTGATGGACGGACATCGACGATTAAGTGTCGTTAGAATGTCGTAGAGCACTGCGCCACTTTCTGAGGTGACGATACCTACTTGGGCAGGGTGATCCGGGATCGATTGTTTAGCTTGCTGTTCGAAAAGGCCTTCTGCGAGGAGTTTTTTCTTGAGCATTTCAAATGCTCTGCGAAGAGCACCTTCGCCTGATTCCTCCAAATAACTAACAATAAGCTGTAAATCACCCCGCGGCTCATAATAGGAGATTTGTCCCTGGAGCAGAACTTGTGCGCCCTCTGTGGGCATGAAACTTCCGCGTGTTTGGCGGTTTCGAAAATATGCACAGCGAATAAGCGAGTTTTCCTCTTTTAAGGAAAAATAGAGATGTCCCGACGCAGGTCGTGAAAGACCTGATATTTCGCCCTCTACCCAGATAGACCGATAACTGGACTCCACCAGCTTCTTTATTTCTCCGTTCAGTTGCCCAACGGTGTAAACGGATCTTACCAATTTCTTAAAGACTCTGAATGGAATATTGTGGTCCAGCGTTTGAATTTAGTCTTTCTTGCTCAAGGGCAAGTGAAACGACCGCGGATATTCTATCGGTAAGTCTCTGAAACTCCGAAATATTCCCGGCATCGCGTTGTTTTAGCGCCTGCTGTAGCAGTTCCTCTAAACTTACAGAATTGCGTCCCGGGGATTCATCCCTTATTAGCCAGATAATGCCTGATTCTTTAGCGATGGCTAACTCGAGGGTGGCTTTTTGAAGATGGTCTATGGGTTTAAGTTCCTGAGTTCCCGATGATGCAGAAAGTGACGGCTCTACAGTCGAATTTGGTGCAGACTGGCAACCGGGCAGCAAAATAAGGGCAGGGAGAAGATATCGGAGGATCATGGTTCGATTTTATCTTTTTTACAGCCCTA
>JAIBDK010000295.1 GCA_024679435.1 Gammaproteobacteria bacterium
CCCCAAACAGGCCCAGTGTTGTATTGATTACGAAACGAGACGTGTCCCGACCAGCATGAGCAAACTTGCCCTGAAGCAGGTCATTAACAATCGTCATGGGCTCCCAGAGGTTTGAAAAGAAATTGCTCACCCCGGCTCGAATCGGTTTGGGAAGCACTTTCTCGTAACCTTTGGCAAGGGGCTTCAAAAAATATTTGTCCGACTCCAGATTAAACGTCAGTATAGAGCGATTTATCCTCTCATAAGGATCCCCCGGGTCGGAAGGACCCGACCCTGTCGTTGCACATCCACCGAGAAACAGAAAAATCAGCACTATTGCCACGTTTTTCAACCAACATTCTCGAACTGTTCGATTCATGAGCATGGTAAAAGTCTAGATTATGATAAGATTCCCCGTCTGCAACGGCCAGGGATTGTCTATTAATATATTGTTAATTTTCCGGTACTAACGTAAACAGCACCCGTAAAGAGCACCGGATTACGATTACCAAATTTTAATATAAGATCGCCACTGTTTTATGACAAAATGACTGATCGATGATGCGCGAATAGTAACATCATAAAAGCAGTCTGGCCTAGAAACACACCATAAATTATTAAAACGAATCGATAACAGATATCGCCACAACCAGCTTTTTACACCTTTGTATTTATTTTTTTTAAAATTTTTCTGCAACATCTTGGTTGCCTGTGTGTTAATGCTGGGCGGAACTGTTGCATGGGCCAAACAATTTGTTGTCGAAAGAATTGATCTGGAAGGGAACAACAAGACCCGTCCAATTACTATTCTTCAGGAATTGCCCTACACAACGGGCGATATCGTAGATCAAGAGGTCCTGGAGGCAACCGCTCAAGCCGTGAAAAACCTCGGACTTTTTGAAACGGTAGATGTAACCATCACAGACAATAACGACGGCTCTATCATTACTTTAATCAAGGTCAAAGAGAAACGGTACAACTTCATTCTCCCCAAGCTTAACCGCAATGGAGACGGAGACATCACCACCGGATTAGTTTGGCGATCTGACAACCTCTTTGGCCGCAACCAGGAATCCAAACTCACCTTCGCTTACCGAACCTTCGATGATGCCGATGAAGAGGATGAAACACAGGTAAAATGGGAATTTAATTATCCACGGATCGTTAATACCCCCTATTCTTTAGGCTTCACCGCCCTAGACGAGAAAACCCGCCTTGAAGAAACGGTTGACGATGAAACCGGAAAATATGATCGAAAACGACAATTTACAAGATTACTTTTAGGCGGCTGGCTCAATCAAAAAGGCCCAAGTCAGGGACTCAATTTCAGGGCCGGGCCACTTTACGAAACATACGACCACACCTACATATCCGGTGCCGACGGGCTTCTACCTGACCTCACCATTCAAGCTATCGTTGCACGTTTAAATGGTTACTATGTTATCGATAATCTACTCAGTCGCTCAGGACACCACTACGGATATGAACTCACTTTATCTGATGAAGCCACGGGTTCTGACAAAAATTATCTGAAACACACCTTCTTTTATCGAAAATATATACCGCTTGCTGGAATCGATCATCATAATCTCAACCTGCAATTCCGTGGCGGACTCATAACCGAGTCTGTTCTTGGACCACCTGAATTTCAAATTGGAGGAAGCCGAAATTTGCGCGGCTATGACCGTGACGAAGTCGAAGGCAATATCTTTACTATTCTGAATATCGAGTATCTGCGGCCAGTACTTAATCGGGAAACCCTAAGAGCTGCGATTTTTACCGACATGGGCAATGCCTGGGAAGATACCGATAACATTAGCTTCTCAAATTTCAAATATGGAGTCGGTTTTGGTTTGCGCTGGAAACTTAAGCGGTTTGTGAGGACGGATGTCCGACTGGATATCGCCCACGGGCTTTCAGAAGGAGGCGATACCAAAGCCTACTTATCTACGCGAGCCACTTTCTAGTGATTTACTTTGATCTGATAACCGACGGGATCTTTGTCGGCACCTGCCCAACCAGCACCATAGATATTCAACGACTTAAGCAAGCAGGCATAACGGCCGTTTTGAATATGCAAACCGAAGATGATTTCAAAGCGAATGGAATCAACTGGTCACACATGGAAACAGCCTACCATCAAACCGGCATTACATCTTATCGTTGCCCGATTAAGGATTTCGACGACGAAGAAATGCTGAGTTTTATCAGTGGTGCCGCCAAATTACTAAGCAAAATCGTCGAGAGCCACTCGCGGATATACGTACATTGTACGGCAGGACAGCAGCGCTCACCGTCTGCCGTTATCGCCTGGCTTGCCTGGCAACAAGGCCATCACCTGGAAGACGCCATTAAGATTGTAATGAAAGCCCGGAAATGCAACCCACCCCTTCACGTCCTTAGAAAGGCTGACAGACTACTGAAGAAATAGCAAAAATCCTTGAAATTTCCCGCACTGACCGAAGGTAAGATCATCTCTCGATATAAACGATTTCTTGCCGATGTTGAGCTTCACAATGGCAATACTGTAACCGCCCATTGCCCAAATACCGGATCCATGCAAAGCTGCTGGGAGCAGGGCGCACCCGTTCAGTTAAGTGCCAGTGATAACCCCAAACGAAAGCTCCAATGGACTCTTGAGCGGATTGACATGGGTGCAGGATGGATTGGGATTAACACCAACCGTGTCAATGCAATAATTTCAGTTTTCATTAATGAAAATGCTATTCCCGGGCTTGAAGGCTATTCGAATCTTAAACGCGAGCCAGCTTACAACGTTGATAGTTTTGATCGATCACGATTTGATATTCTGCTAAGCGAACCGAAACGCGAACCCTGTTTTGTCGAAATCAAAAATACCACTCTGTACCGTAATCACGAAATTCAATTTCCCGATGCCAAAACGACTCGCGGAAAAAAACATCTGGAGCTACTCCAGCATGCCGCCAAAAACGGCTACAGGGCAGTAATTCTCTATGCGGTTAACCGCCCAGAGGGTGATCTGTTTCGAGTCGCAAAAGATATTGATCCGGCATACCATCAGGCTTTAGTTGAATCCTCAAATAATGGTGTTGAAATTATAGCCTTTCGGATTCGTCATACTCAAACTGGAGTAGAGCCTGGAGAACTTGTTACCATTTCGCTGGATTGATAATGTTCTCCTTAACAGCACTCATAAGCCCGACTAAGCCCGACTAAGCCCGATGTGTCGTATCAGCAACGCCCCTTTATACTGCAAGCTACTGCGAGCGCTAAAGTAATTTCTTAAAGCTTTTCCGGCTCAAGCTCGAAATAAGTCAATAGAATTCTTCGGTTGGTAATAGCAATAAATAATGTTTCATGTGACGCTCAAGTCATTTGTTCAGGAAGATTATCCATTTCAGAGAGGTCTGGCTTGTTTCGTTTCAGCATAAAAACAATGCCCCCAACCATTCCCTGTGCCAGCAACATTCCCAGCCACACCCAGGCGAAAGCAATAGCTGATTCAGAACTGATACCATAAAGGGAAAAGAAAAAAACCATAACTGCCTCGCGCACACCAACACCATTTATCGACACCGGCAACAGCATAACTAACGTTGCCAGCGGAATAATAATGAACATCGCCATTGGTGGAACATCAATTCGTAAAGCGTATGCAATAATAACAAAATGAATAATGACGTTGAGCTGTACAAAAAATGAAATCAATAATGCCCGTATCAAAACATCTATTCTGCCTTGATAAAGCATCAAAGCACTTATAATTTTACCCATAATTCTCTGGGGAATGGAAACCACTCTCAACTCGAGTGCCATAAACCAGTCAAGCAACCCTTTTCCTGAACCGAAGACCATCCAGATACAAAGCAGCATCGCTATCAGTATCGCAACCAAATAAAAAACAAGTCCCGG
>JAIBDK010000206.1 GCA_024679435.1 Gammaproteobacteria bacterium
CTCAGCAACAGAATCCGCGTAAATCGGAACCGGAATCCCACCCAGACATTGAGCGGCACAAATCCCCCAATAGAGTCTTGGCCTGTTTGCGCCCACAATAGCCAGCTTGTCGCCTCGTTTAAAACCCAACTCAGCCAGACCATTGGCAAACAAAAAAATCTCTTTCTTCATATCCTGCCAGGTCCATGTTTGCCAGATACCCAAATCTTTTTCTCTTATGGCTGGGCGGCCACCAAACTTATGGGCATTGAAAATCAGCCTGTGAGGAAACGTATCATTCATGATTAAACGGTGCTTTCGGTTTATATTTAAACGCGTGGAGGGATATCAAACTGCGAAGCTCTACGTAATTCAGCAATAATAGCATTACTGACTCTTAATGGATGAAATAATATTTAACATACTCCGGTTAACCAATCTAAGTCCATACACGCTCTTGGAATCAGCCCCGCAACCCGTCAGGTGGGATTGAATACGTAGCCGTTACATGAGCGACCAGATCATCTGCACCTCGAGAGAACAAAGAAACTTCACAAACAACAAGGCGTTTACCCGCTTTCAACAAGGTGCAATGCGCGACAATATCGCGGTCTGCTGCCGGTTTTTTAAGGAAATTGATATTGAGGCTGGTGGTAACTGCAAGCGCCACTTCACCATATTTTCCAAGAATAGCAACATAGGCGGCACAATCCGCAATGGCCATCATGGTGGGGCCAGAAACGGTGCCACCGGGACGCAGGTGTTCAAACCCGATCGGCTGGCACAACGTAGAAATGCCGTCACCAATGGTTTCAACCACACAGCCGTTTTGAGGAAACTCTCTGGCCAAAAAGGCACGGGCCTGTTTAATATTCATCATCGATTTAAAAA
The DNA here is from genome assembly GCA_024679435.1 of Gammaproteobacteria bacterium. Lineage (GTDB taxonomy): Bacteria > Pseudomonadota > Gammaproteobacteria > Arenicellales > Poriferihabitantaceae > JAIBDK01. Next base: position 871 of record JAIBDK010000206.1, read on the forward strand.
TTACTATCGATCCAAAGCAAATGTTTAGCCGCGGCCATTAATACTCAGACCGATTCAGATCGCTAAAGTTACTTGAAAAATTCATTATAGTTGACGTTTACGTAAACGTCATGTACTTTATATCACAAGCCCACCCATTGAATTTTTTCTATGAATTTTCAGTCACTTAACTTTCATCTAGGTGAAGAAATTGACATGCTAAGGGATGCTGCATGGTCTTTTGCACATCAGGAAATTTCTCCTATTGCCGCAGAAATAGATCGTACTAATGAGTTTCCGAATCATCTGTGGCGGAAAATGGGTGACGTAGGATTACTGGGCATTACAGCAGAGGAACAGTACGGTGGGGTAGCAATGGGCTATCTTGCACATATCGTTGCGATGGAAGAAATTAGCCGAGCTTCTGCTTCCGTTGGATTAAGTTACGGGGCACATTCAAACCTGTGCGTAAACCAGATTCGAAGAAACGGAAATGATTTTCAGAGAGCGAAGTATTTGCCCGGGTTAATTAGTGGTGAATCTATCGGTGCACTGGCCATGTCAGAAGCCAATGCCGGATCAGACGTTGTCAGCATGGGATTAAAAGCTGAACTCAGGGGCTCCCACTATGTTTTGAACGGGACCAAGATGTGGATCACAAATGGCCCCGATGCGGATGTGCTAGTCGTTTACGCCAAAACCAAAGCGGATGCAGGGTCGCGCGGTATCTCCACCTTTATCGTAGAGAAACAGTTTGGTATTGAGGTCGCTCAGAAACTTGATAAACTGGGCATGCGTGGCTCAAATACCGGAGAACTGGTTTTTCATAACGTTGAAGTTCCGGTGGAAAACCTGCTTGGAGAAACCAACGAGGGTGTTAACGTTCTGATGAGCGGCCTCGATTTTGAGCGTGCTGTCCTCGCCGGTGGGCCCTTGGGGATAATGCGTGCCTGCATGGATATTGTTGTTCCTTATATTCATGAACGAAAACAATTTGGTCAGGCTATTGGAGAATTTCAGTTAATGCAGGGGAAACTGGCAGATATGTACAGCACCATGAATGCCTGCCGCGCCTATGCCTATGCCGTAGGGAAAGCCTGTGATCACGGTGAAACAACGCGAAAAGATGCCGCAGGCTCAATTCTATACACCGCCGAAAGGGCTACCTGGATGGCGCTGGAAGCAATCCAGACTCTGGGCGGAAATGGTTACATAAACGATTATCCAACGGGCAGGTTACTGCGTGATGCTAAACTTTATGAAATAGGAGCAGGCACTTCAGAAATCAGAAGAATGCTCATTGGTCGCGAACTGTTCAGGGAAGTAAACTAATGGCTGACAGCCCTACCATACGCAACGATGTCGATTCTGTAGTAATCGTATCCAGTGCCCGCACCCCCATGGGTAGCTTTCAGGGATGCTTCAACGATGTCACCGCGTCCCAACTCGGCGCGCAGGCCATCAAGGCTGCGGTTCAAAGGTCCGGAGTTAATCCCAACGACGTTGAAGAAGCCATAATAGGTAATGTGTTACCAGCAGGACAGGGCCAGGCTCCAGCGAGGCAGGCCGTTTTGGGTGCCGGCTTGGCATTATCAACTCACTGCACGACTATCAACAAAATGTGTGGATCCGGAATGAAAGCGACCATGCTGGCCCACGATCTCCTTATCGCCAACAGCAATGACATCATGGTGGCAGGCGGTATGGAAAGCATGTCCAATGCACCCTATTTGCTGCCAAAAGCAAGGGGTGGCCAACGAATGGGCCACGGTCGAATGCTTGATCACATGTTTCTGGACGGCCTTGAAGATGCCTATGACAAAGGCGCGCTGATGGGAACATTTGCAGAAAACTGTGCGGATAAATACGGCTTCAGACGAGAACAACAGGACCAGTTCGCTATCCACTCATTGCATCGGGCACAAGCTGCGAGCAACACTGGAAAATTTGACATGGAAATAACCCCTGTCCCGGTGAAATCCCGAAAATCAGAGATACTCGTTGCGAAAGATGAGCAACCGTTCGAGGCTCAGATCGATAAAATTCCGTCACTGCGGGCAGCCTTCAGAGATAATGGCACCGTAACCGCAGCCAATTCCAGCTCTATTTCCGACGGTGCAGCGGCCCTGATTCTAATGAAAGAATCGACGGCATTCTCTAGAGGACTCAAACCCAAAGCCCGGATTGTGGGGCATGCCACCCATGCTCAGGAGCCCGCCTGGTTTACAACGGCACCAGTGGGTGCAATGCAGAAATTACTGCACAACATCAACTGGAAAATAGGCGATGTAGATTTGTTTGAAATTAACGAGGCTTTTGCAGTGGTGACCATGGCGGCAATGCAGGATCTTTCCATCGACCATGAAAAAGTAAATATTCATGGAGGTGCCTGTGCGTTGGGCCATCCCATAGGCGCCTCGGGCGCACGGATACTGGTTACCCTGCTCCACGCTCTGGAACAGCATTCAGTGAAAAAGGGAATTGCCTCCTTGTGTATTGGTGGCGGTGAGGCGACTGCCATGGCAATTGAGTTAATCTGACAACATCATCTGCAACCAGCAAACGACCTTTAAGACATAATCAATGGCAATCCTCAAAACCAACATCTCACCAGGCTCACCGGAATACCAGTCCAACCTCAAGTTAATGCAATCCCAGGTTCTGGATTTTCATGAGAAAAGTCGGTTGTTAACCCTTGGCGGTACTGAGTCTGCCCGGAAAAAACATACAGACAGGGGCAAACTGCTGGTTCGTGAGCGCATTCAGGCATTACTGGATAAGGGAAGCCCGTTTCTTGAATTCTCCCATTTTGCGGGCTGGAATATGTATGGTGGTGGAGTCAGTGCCGGCAGCGTGATTACCGGTATCGGCCATATAAACGGCATTGAATGCGTCATCGTAGCCAACGACGCCACGGTAAAGGGTGGAACGTATTACCCGATTACAGTAAAAAAACATCTCCGGGCACAGGAAATCGCCATGGAAAATAATTTGCCGTGCATTTATCTTGTCGATTCCGGCGGTGCCTTTTTACCCCTTCAGGATGAAGTGTTTCCTGATAGAGAACATTTCGGTCGAATTTTCTACAACCAGTCCAATCTTTCCGCCGCAGGAATACCGCAAATCGCTGTCACCATGGGCAGTTGCACCGCAGGGGGTGCTTATGTACCTGCAATGTGTGATGAAAGCATTATCGTTCGTAATCAGGGAACTATTTTTCTGGGAGGCCCCCCCCTTGTTAAGGCAGCGACCGGAGAAGATGTTAGCGCAGAAGAACTGGGAGGGGCCGGCGTCCACGCCAGAGTTTCCGGCGTCGTTGATCACGTCGCAAACGACGACTACCATGCGTTGGGGCTGGCGAGACAAATTGTCGGAAATTTGAATCGTTCAAAAAGCATTCCTCTTGCTTGTATACCCCCTCAGGAGCCGCTGTATTGTGACGAAGAATTGCTTGGAATTATTCCGTCGGATACGCACAAACCCTTTGATATTAGGGAAATCATCGCCCGGGTGGTGGATAAAAGTAACTTGGACGAATTTAAATCAGAATATGGCTCAACGCTGGTATGCGGCTTCGCGCATATCCACGGATATCCGGTCGGCATTATTGCAAACAACGGTATTCTGTTCTCTGAATCGGCGCAAAAAGGCGCACACTTTATTGAGCTGTGCTGCCAGCGCAAAATACCTCTGGTGTTTCTGCAAAACATTACCGGATTTATGGTTGGAAAGAAATACGAGTCTGGTGGAATCGCCAAGGATGGAGCGAAGATGGTAACTGCCGTGGCCTGCGCCCGGGTTCCAAAATTTACTGTGGTGGTGGGTGGCAGTTTTGGCGCAGGAAACTATGCTATGTGCGGTCGGGCATTCGGCGCCCGGTTTCTTTGGACTTGGCCTAATTCTCGTATCTCGGTGATGGGCGGTGAACAGGCTGCTAATGTTCTGGCTCAGATCAAACAAGACGCCAAACTAGCGAAAGGTGAAGAATGGCCAACAAGTGAAAAAGAAAAATTCAAGAAAGCTATTTTTGAACAATACGAAGAGCAGGGGCATCCGTACTATGCTAGCGCCCGTCTGTGGGATGATGGAATCATCGATCC
>JAIBDK010000018.1 GCA_024679435.1 Gammaproteobacteria bacterium
AGCACAACAAAGTCGGCACGACAACCCACTTCAATTTTACCGATATCCAGTCCGCTACTGACTCGACCTCCCTGGAGCGCCTGGTCAAGCAATGCTGTGCCCGTGCTTGGGGAAGATGACGAAGCCATGACGTTTCTCCGTCGATCAACCAATCGATGACCGTATTCAAGCCAGCGCAACTCCTCAACCGGACTAATGGAAATATGACTGTCCGATCCAATCGCCCATCGGCCGTTGTTGGCAATATATTCATTCAGGTTAAAAAAACCGTCGCCAAGATTCGCCTCGGTAGTCGGGCATAGTCCGGCTATCGCCCCACTTTTGGCGAGGCTTATCGTTTCCCCGCCGGTCATATGGGTGGCATGTATCGCACACCACTTTTCATTTACATCAAAACAATTCATCAACCATTCCACAGGTCGCTGTCCGCTCCAGGCCACACAATCATCCACTTCTTTAGTTTGTTCTGCGACATGGACGTGAACAGCGGCCAGATTACCAACTCCTAACTCATCAATGACTTCACGAAGAAGGGAATCAGTTACCGCTCTTAAAGAATGTGGCGCAATACCAACCGCAGACATGCCGTTAGCAGTTTCTGAAGATGCATGGAAAAGCCGGTTTACCAATTCGCAAAAAGAATCCGCATCATTGAGAAATCGCTTTTGACCGTCAATGGGATCCTGTCCGCCAAAACCACCATACCGATACAGTACCGGTAAAGCGGTAAAACCGATGCCGACATCCATTGCGGATTGCATACACTGCAGTGTCATTTCCGCAGGATTATCATAATGATTTCCTCGGGGGTCATGATGCAGATATTGAAATTCGGCAACATTTGTGTAACCGGATTTCAGCATTTCCAAATATAACTGTCTGCCAATTGCATATAGATGATGGGGTTGCATTCTTTCCAGAAAATGATACATGGCCACACGCCAGGTCCAGAAACTGTCAGTGGCTTTTTGTCCTGACTCTGCATCGATACTGGCCCTTTCCCCTAGCCCGGACATTGCCCGCTGATGAGCATGGGAATGGCAGTTGGGAACGCCGGGTATTACCGCTCCACTCAAAACCAGATGGTCCTCAGGAGAGTGATGATGGTGATCTTCAACCGACCGAATTAAGCCGTCGACTCCAACTTCAATAATCATGTTGCTGGCCCAACCTTGGGGCAGCAATACAGATTCCATCAAATAACAAGTGCTCTCAGTCAATTTTTTTCTCGATTTCTTTTGATCCACTTAATCTCTGCTTTACGACGGCACCTTTCAAATAGCTGTATCTCTTACCCTTTTCAGAATAATGCTGGACATCGCCGTAACAACGAGTATATATCTTTTACACTATCGGGTAATCAACCCAGGCAATCGATCAAACATTAATTTAACGGGAGTTTATTATGCCACTCAGCAGAATCGACCAATCACGCAGCATTAAGGCCCCGACAGGAACGACACTCACCTGCAAAAACTGGTTAAGCGAAGCTGCATTCCGAATGATTCAGAATAATTTAGATGCTGATGTTGCGGAAAAGCCCGAAGAGCTGATTGTCTATGGCGGTATTGGCCGTGCTGCTCGAGACTGGAAAAGCTATGATAAAATTCTCGAGTGCCTGACCGACCTTGAAGAAGACGAAACACTTCTGGTTCAGTCTGGCAAGCCGGTTGGTGTGTTCAAAACCCACGCTGATGCACCCAGAGTGCTGATAGCCAACTCCAATCTGGTCCCCGCCTGGGCCAACTGGGAGCATTTTAACGAACTGGATCGCAAAGGCTTGATGATGTACGGCCAGATGACCGCCGGTTCCTGGATTTATATCGGCAGTCAGGGCATCGTCCAGGGCACCTACGAAACTTTTGTGGAGGCCGGACGCCAGCATTTTGACGGCGATACAAAAGGCAAATGGATATTCACTTCCGGCCTCGGCGGCATGGGCGGCGCCCAACCATTGGCCGCGACTATGGCAGGCTACTGCATACTCTGCGTCGAGTGTGACGAAACTCGAATCGACTTCCGCCTGCAAACCCGTTATCTAAACCACAAGACTAAAAACCTTGACGAAGCACTGTCCATGATCACCCAGGCCTGCGAAAAGGGCGAAGCGATATCGGTAGGACTGCTGGGCAATGGTGCTGACGTCATCAGTGAACTGGTCAGGCGCAATATCAGACCCCATATAGTTACCGACCAGACATCGGCCCACGATCCCGCCAACGGGTATCTGCCATCAGGCTGGAGCATGGAGCAATGGGCTCAGGAGAAGAAAAGCAATCCGAATAAAGTAGTGGATGCTGCCAGAGAATCCATGGCTTACCATGTGGAATCCATGCTGGCGTTTCACCATATGGGAGTACCGACGGTGGACTATGGCAATAATATTCGTCAGGAAGCGCAGAATTTTGGTGTCGAAAATGCATTTGATTTCCCCGGTTTTGTGCCCGCTTATATTCGTCCACTATTCTGCCGGGGCGTGGGACCCTTCCGCTGGGTGGCTCTATCCGGAGATCCTGAGGATATCTATAAAACCGATGCCAAGGTGAAAGAAATGATTCCTGACGATCCCCATTTGCACAACTGGCTCAATATGGCTCAGGAAAAAATAGCATTTCAGGGTCTACCCGCACGAATTTGCTGGGTAGGACTTGGACAACGCCATCGTCTGGGATTGGCATTCAATGAAATGGTTCGAAACGGTGAACTCAAAGCACCCGTTGTCATTGGCCGCGATCATCTGGATTCTGGCTCTGTCGCCAGTCCTAATCGCGAAACCGAGTCCATGATCGACGGATCCGATGCGGTATCGGACTGGGCCTTGCTGAATGCGCTTCTAAGTACATCCGGTGGCGCCACCTGGGTTTCATTACATCACGGTGGAGGAGTGGGAATGGGATTTTCTCAACACGCCGGCCTGGTCATTGTGTGCGACGGCAGTGACGCTGCAGACAAAAGAATAAGCCGAGTGCTCTGGAATGATCCCGCTACCGGCGTCATGCGCCATGCCGACGCAGGCTATCAGGAAGCCAAACAGTGTGCTCGGGAATTTGATCTAAACCTGGGCGCTATAGATATATAGCTCCATCCATTCAGGATAATAGCCAATGAATATAAACATCAAATATCTCAATGGAGAGGATGTCAATGCACTCTCTATGACCAATGACGAAATCCTTGATGCTGTTGAGGAAGGGTTGCTGGCCTCGGGAAATGGCCAGACCGTGATTGAACCCAGAATGCATCTGGTTCCGGATCCCGCTTTCAACGGCCACTTCAATGTGCTTAGAGGCTACGTCGCACCGCTAAAAATGGCCGGCTTCAAAATTGTTGGTGACTATGTAAACAATTATAAAATAGGTCTCCCGTCAGAGATGGCCATGCTGAATCTTTTTAACCCCACCAACGGCATGCCAATTGCCATGATCGATGCGACCGCCATTACAGATATGCGAACGGGTGCCATGACAGCGTTGGGCGGAAAATATTTCGGTCCCAAGAAAGCCCGCTCCCTGGCCAATATCGGTGCTCGAGGATCCTCCTACTGGAACGTCCGGCTGCTGAATCATCTGTTTGACTTTGATTCCATCCGGGTCCATTCAAGACGCCGCGAAAGTCGTGACAGTTTTGGGGAACAGTTAAGTAATGATCTTGGCAAGGAAATCACCGTTACCGACAACTGGAAGGATTGCCTCGATCAGGCCGATATCATGGTTGAGGCATCAAGACTTCCCAAGCCGACTCCACTATTTAAAACCAAATGGATTCGCAAAGGGGGCCTGGTCATTCCCTATGGCACCATGAGCGCTCTTGAAATTGATCATACCGATATCATGGATAAAATTTTTGTCGACGATCGGGGACAAATGAATGCCGGCCCGCTGGGCGCATTACGACCCCATATCAATGCGGGCAAAGTCAGTCCTGAATCTGTCAACGCTGAAATCGGTGAAGTTGTTGCCGGAAAAGCCACGGGGCGGGAGTCGTCAGAGGAAACCATTCTGTTTTGGCATAGAGGATTATCCACCAGTGATATTGCGCTGGGCGCTGCCATGCTTAAAAAAGCCGACACAATGGGAATTGGTCAAACCCTCAAATATGCGTGATTAAGTGCCGATTATGTTCATCCGAATGCGAACAGGCAAAGGCAACTAGATAACCGCTTTTATTATCATCATGTATTCAGAGAATAAGCAAAGAAATCCTGGTTGGTTTTGACATACCCGAGAGATTCATACAGTGCCTGACCCGAAAAATTGTCTTTAGCGGTTAGCAAATCAAGTCGGCTTGCTCCACTTTCCCGGGCATACTGAGTCGCCTGCTCCATCAGCCTTCTACCAAGGCCTTGTTTGCGAAAGCCCAAATCAACGTAAAGATCATACAGAATCTGAATCTTGACCGCCTCTACGGAACAAAATGACGGATACATCTGCACAAATCCGACCCCATTTCCTGCTCTGGACACCGCCAAAAAGATTATTGATTCATCATTTATAACTCGCGCATCAATAAAGTCAGTCGCCAACTTCAGGTCAGGATCACATTGATAAAACTGACGATACAAATCAAATAACCGTCCCGCTTCCGGAACATGCGCCTTAGTCGCTCGAACCACCTGAAACTCGTGCATCCTTATATTCCCGCTAATTTTCAAGTTTCTCAATATAGCAGATCAGGCAACTTCTGGTACTTCCAGCGATGCGTAACCTAATTTTTGAAGTATACTTTTCCAGGGAAAAATCCCGCAACCACTACTCGAAACAACAGTAACAATGAAAATCGATCGAATTGAAATTTACGGTTATGACCTGACTTATCGCTACGGCGATTACATTATGTCAGGCAATCAAGTCATCAACAGCATTCCAAGCACCGTGGTGCGAATTTGTACAGACGAAGGCCATGAAGGATGGGGTGAAGTTTGTCCGCTGGGGCCGCTTTATCTTGCTTCTCATGGAGCAGGTGCCCGGGTTGCAATCCGGGAAATAGCACCGGCTCTGATTGGAATAGACCCCTGTAATCTTGGCGCGATACATCAGGCCATGGACGGCGCTCTTCGAGGACACAGCTATGCCAAAAGTGCTCTGGACATCGCCTGTTGGGATATTCTCGGCAAGGAAACCGGCAAAGATATCGCCACATTAATGGGTGGGCGATTACAGGAAGAATTCAAACTCTATATGGCAGTTCCGCTTGGACCCGCCGACGATATGCAACATTACGTCAGCGAACGCAAAGCAGAGGGCATTCAGCGATTTCAGCTCAAAATTGGAGCCGATCCCCGGGAGGATGCGGCACGGGTAGAAAAAGTTGTGGAAGTAATAGAGGATCAGGACATCCTGATTGCCGATGCCAACGGAGGATGGAGATTACAGGATGCTATGATCGCTGCTCGCCTTCTGGAACCGTTACAGGGGGTGTTTTTTGAAGAACCCTGCAAGACGCTCGAGGAATGCCTGTATGTTCGGCAACACACTAGTCTGCCGATGATACTTGATGAAGTCATTACTGATGTCAACACCATGGTACGGGCATTCAACGGCAGTGGGATGGAAGGCGTGAATCTCAAGATTTCTAAATTTGCCGGGTTAACCGGGTCTAAACTGATACGAGATCTGGCGGATAAATTGGGCTTAAGAGTAACCATTGAAGATACCTGGGGTGGTGATCTGGTTTCAGCCGCGGTAAGCCATCTTGCCGCCAGCACCAAAGCCGATCAGGTGATAACCGTCTCCTTTATGAATGACTGGACCAACGAACACGTATGCGGTTATCAGCCACGCTCCAGCAACGGAGCAGGATCTGCACCCTCAGGTCCCGGACTTGGCGTTGAAGTGGATTCAACACAATTAGAAAAGCTGCATTCTATATAGAGCAAGCCTGCAAAACGTGATAATGCGGGGTAATTGGGAATCAGGTAATCATGAAACTTTTTCCAATTCTCGGAAACTAAGCTCTATACCAATAAAACTGGAGACCAACAGGTGTTTAACAATATCAGAAAAAACAGATATCCCAATATCGGAGAAAACCAAGTTACCGACCAGGCGTTGTACGAAAAACGGCGTCACTTTATAAAAACGGGATTACAAGCCGGTCTAGGGATTTCGTTATCCAGTTATTTGCCGATCCTTGCCATGGCCTCCGCACAGGGGCTTTCGGAACGTATTGGGTCAGCCAAAAACACGCGACACCTGGAACCCAATGATGAATTGAACACCGAAGAGCAGATCACTCACTACAACAATTTTTACGAACTTGGCACAGGCAAAGAAGACCCATACCGGAACGCTGATGCACTGATCACAGACCCCTGGTCCGTCAGTATTGAAGGTGAGTGTGAGAATCCCGGGGAATACGCCATTGAAGACATCCTCAAACCCCACGACCTCGAAGAACGAATCTACCGGTTGCGGTGTGTAGAAGCCTGGTCCATGGTGGTCCCCTGGATAGGCTTTCCATTGACTGAACTTGTCAAACACTTCAAACCCACAAGCAAAGCCAAGTATATCGCCTTTGAAACAATTTATGACAAAGAAAGCCCCTTACCCGGGCAGAACCGCCGGTCCATTGAATGGCCATACAGAGAAGGTTTGCGAATGGATGAAGCTCTCAACCCGCTTAGCTTTATGGCTGTCGGTCTCTATGGCAAAGTAATGCCGAATCAAAATGGTGCTCCACTGCGTCTGGTCGTGCCCTGGAAGTACGGATTTAAAAGCATCAAATCCATCGTCAAAATCAGGTTTCAGGAAGATCAACCGCCCACCAGCTGGAACATGACCAACGCCAGAGAATACGGCTTTTATTCCAACGTCAATCCAGAAGTCTCTCATCCAAGATGGAGTCAGGCCAAAGAAAGGCGGGTAGGCGAGCTCTTTAAACGTGATACCCTGATGTTTAACGGCTATGCTGATGAGGTTGCATCCATGTATAGCGGAATGGATTTAGGCCAGAACTACTAGGGCTTTGTTCGAGTGAAATCTCCGGGGAATCAGAAAATTCGTCAGCTTATCAAGCCGGCATTACATATTTCGCTTTTTTTTCCAGCTGTTTATCTGGTTTATGGATTCTTCGCCGGAACCATTGGGATCAATCCAATAGAAACCATCACGCACGTTACCGGGCAATGGGGTTTAAGAATTCTGTTATTGTCTCTGGCGATAACCCCGCTGGCAAGAATCACCCGATCGGGCTGGCTAATTCAACTGCGCCGCCTGGTGGGTTTGTACTGTTTCTTTTATGCCGTTCTTCACTTCAGTATCTATCTGGTGTTCGACCTGTCTCTGGACTTTGGCTTTCTCGTAGAGGATATTCTGGAACGACCCTATATTACCGTCGGATTTCTGACTTTCGTTATTCTGACTCTACTGGCCATAACCTCACCGATACGAATCAGGCAGAGAATGGCGCATACCATGATTACCTGGAATCGACTGCATCAAATGGTGTACGCAGCCGGAATTTTATCCATCGTGCATTTTCTGTGGATCACTCGGGTAGATGATACCGAGCCATTAATTTACGCTCTGATTCTTGCCCTACTTCTTGGATATCGAATCCGCACGGCTTATCAAAAAATTCATAGGCGCCAACCTAACAGCACGGCGCTGTATCAATAAACATCAAAGGAAACAAACCATCGCTCTGGATGAGGCTGCATCATTCTGATTGGCAGCGGTTCGGTTATCGATGACATCCGAAGCAAAACAGTAATCGAATCCTTTGAACTGTCTTTTACGCTTAAATTTTTCTACTATTTTTTCACTGTACCAACATGGGGAAATGGTTGGCGAAAACGATCACTTGAGGATAGATGCGCGGTGAGGCCTAAAGTTACTCACCATAAATAATTTTCATATCCAAAATATTTTCTGTTCCCTATAATTTACCTTTCCGAATCACCTGACTATCTATTCGCGAAAGATTATCATGAATTTTGAAACCATCGAATTAACACTGGATGGCCCAGTAGCCTGCCTTACTCTCAACCGCCCGACTAAACTGAACTCAATCAACGCTACGATGCTCGTTGAGCTCAATAAGGCGCTGGACCAGATTGAGCAGGATGATAATATACTTGCGGCTGTGCTGGCGGGAAACGGACGAGCGTTTTGTGCCGGTTTTGACCTGGCTGCGGGCATAGAAGCCAATCGTCAGGGTATCAAGGAATGGCGCAAGGCACTCGAATACGACCTCGAAATAATCATGCGTTTCTGGAATCTCTCCAAACCCACCATTGCCGCCGTGCACGGCTATGTACTAGCAGCGGGTTTCGAGTTGGCCCTGGCCTGCGATATGACGGTTTGTGATCCTGATTCCAAATTTGGTGAGCCAGAACTGCGCTTCGGAAGCAGCATTGTTGCATTATTGCTTCCCTGGTACACCAACCCCAAGCGAGCTAAAAAGATGCTGCTTACCGGACAGGATAGAATGTCGGCTGAGGAAGCACTTCAAATCGGGATCGTAAACGAAATCTCAGAGCCTGGAGAATACCTGACCCGGGGACTCGAACTTGCCCGCGAAGTCGCATTGATGGACCAAGATTCGGTGCGCATGACCAAACGAGCGATTAATCGCAGTTATGAAATCATGGGGATGAATCAGGCCCTGAAAATGGGTGTTGACACCTCTGTGCAGATCGAATCCATAGAGACCGACCTGCGACGTGAGTTTAATCGCATCGCAGGTGAAGACGGATTAAAAGCCGCTCTCGCCTGGCGAGAACAAAGGCTTAGCAAATAATGACCACCAATTCTCCTGCCGATCACCAAAAAAACAACCGAGAACACACGCTTGATCCGCTTCTGAAACCGGCTTCCATTGCCCTCGTCGGGGCATCTGAACGGAACGGCAGCCCGGGTCGTGTGCTGGCTGAACTAATAATAAATTCCTCTTTTAAAGGAAGGGTATATCCGGTCAATCCAGGCTATCAGACAATACTCAAAATGCCCTGCTATGCAGACCTGGATTCATTACCGGAAACTGTCGATCACGTTGTACTCGCAGTCTCCAATCAGAGGATGGAAGTAGCGCTTGCATCAGCGATAAATCATGGCGCTAAAGCGGCAACTATTTACTCTAGTTGCGTAGTCGACAACGACACTGACCCCCCTCTCAAAACCCGATTAGAAGACATGGCCCAAAAAGCCGGAATTTCAATATGCGGGGGGAATTGCATGGGCTTCTATTCCGTTCAGCACGGCCTGTATGCCGGCATGTATCCCGTACCCGGAGAAATGCAGCCCGGAAGTATCAGCTTTATCGCACAGTCTGGATCAGCATTTACCGCACTATCTCACAACGGATTTAGACTTAAGTTTAACCTTTGTGTTTCCAGTGGTAACGAACTCGCTACCAGCATCGACCAGTATATGGATTGGTCGCTTCAGCAACCCGAAACCCGGGTTATCGGGCTGTTCCTTGAAACCGTCCGAAATCCCAAAGGATTTATATCAACACTGGAACAGGCACAAGAAAAAAACATCCCCGTGGTTATCTTGAAAGTAGGAAAATCACCGCTGGGGGCCGCTATGGCGAATACTCACACTGGTGCCATCGCCGGAGATCATGCCGCCTATGAAGCTGTTTTTAAAAAATACGGGGTAATTGAAGTATCAGGGTTCGATCAAATGGCAGCCGTGCTGATGATGTTTCAATCACCCCGCCGACCCGGGCCCGGAAAGCTTGCATCCATTCAGGAATCTGGCGGCTTTATGGAATTGATCACTGACATATGTCATCGTTTAAAAATTGATTTTGCGGAAATCAGCGACCAAACGAAAGATGAAATCAAACAACATCTCGACCCGGGATTAAAAGCTGACAATCCTCTCGATGCCTGGGGATCCAACGACGATTTCGAAAATCGTTTTTATTACTGCATGTCTGCTTTAATGAAAGACCCTTCAGTGGCTGTCGGGGCTTTCTTTACGAATTTTCGGGATGGTTATTATATGTCTGAAGCTTTCGTCCGAATGATGGAAAAAATAAGCCATGAAACTGACAAGCCTATCGCCATGGGGAACTGTTACAGTGACATTTCTCACAATAACTTAAGTCAAAAATCCGCACAGGCGGGCATTCCGTTTATAGACGGAGCTGAGGAAGCGCTGATTGCGATAAAACATCTTTTCGATTACCGAGACAGCAAACGCACTGAAGAAAACTTGAGAGGCGGATCCGCTGAGCCTGAACCCGACCCTGTTGTGATTAACAGGTGGAAAACGAAACTTGAATCATTCCAGGGGCAGACTCTTTCAGAACATGATTCATTGCAACTGCTCAAAGATTTTTTCTTGCCCGTTCCGAAGAACGACATCGCCACTTCAGAGGAAGATGCCATCACAATCGCACATAAAATTGGCTTTCCCGTGGTAATCAAAACCGCAGAAAGCGGAATCAGTCACAAAAGCGATCAGCACGGCGTGTTTGTAAATATCAGGAGCGAGACTGAACTCGTCCATCACTATCATGATTTAGAGCAAAGACTCGGCCCAAGAGTCCTGATATGTGAAATGATCTCTAACGGGACGGAAGTGGGTCTGGGCATTGTCAACGATCCGCAATTCGGTCCTATGGTGATGATTTCTGCCGGCGGAGTACTTATTGAGTTGCTTTCAGACAGATCGATTGCGATGGCGCCAGTCAGCACACGTGAAGCTCACCAAATGTTGAACGAACTCAAAATCAACAATCTAATTGCGGGCCTCCGGGGCAATGAAGCAGGCAATCGTCAGGCATTGATTGACTTTGTCGTTCACTTTTCGCATCTCGCCCACGCGCTGAGGGAACACATTAAGGCGGTCGATATCAATCCTGTCATAGTCAACGCTTCAGGCGCGATTGCCGTGGACGCCCTCGTCGTTTCACTTTAAAAACCAATGTATTTTCCCACTCAACTTGTTACCATGCTCGAATAACCAGCAAAACAGGAGTTACAACGATGAGATGGTTCGCACTCGCTTTTTTGATTTCGAGTATGGCCTGGGCACAAAAAAGTGAGTGGATAACCACAGACGAAGGATGTGAAATGTGGAACCCTTATCCGTTTTCAGTTGAAAGTGTATCCTGGGACGGTTCTTGTATCGTCGGCAAGGCCGGTGGAGAAGGTAAAAAAGTCTGGATTTATAAGGATGAGCGCGGTAACGATGCAAAAGACACCTATCAGGGGCAAATGGAAAATGGAAAAAACCACGGCAAAGGAACTTACAGAGTAGACAACGGCGCCCGCTATGAGGGGCAGTGGTTCGAAGGCAAAGCCCACGGTGAAGGCGTTCTTTACGGCGCAGAAGGAGATCGCTATGAAGGTCAATGGAAACACGGGCAAAAAGATGGTGTAGGGACAATTTATGGTGCAAACGGCGACAGTTATCGGGTAAAAAACACCGCAGAACCGCAGTAGTCGCTACTGCCAAGAAATATTCTCAGTCGCACCAGCACCGCCCGTGCGGTAAATCTACGGCCACTGAACTGCAGCTAATCTCAGGATTAAATAATCTCGGGAAATTTGGATTAAGCTGATTCTTATGAACGCGAATCACCATGATCGAGCAATGGGAATTCAAATCGTCGTAATGAAATAGCAAGATTCTCAATATCCATAGCCATCGGCCGATCATCTTCCAGAGATTCCACCCGACTCCGGACATAATGGTAGAATTTTTGTACGGACGCGGATGACTCCGGCAGCCTTCCAGATAACTCAAGTGCCTGAGAGGCGATAATCATTTCAATGGATACCAGTTGCCGACCGTAATTCAACGCCTCAAGCACTGATTGTGATCGCTCAAAGGAGTTACTGAGCACATCCTCGACTCCATCGGCATTCACGCTGGGCCAGACTGACACAGGAACCAGAGCACTTTTTATTTTCGAAACCAGAGACTCCGCAATCTTCATCACCGGTGCAAAACCATTTGAGTTTGCTCCCGGACTGGCAAGAAACATTGGCAAGCCCGAGTATCTTTCGCTCATTAACTTGGATAATCTCGCCAATAAGGTTGTTACGGCCATATCCAGTGCCCGGGCCACAGATTCAACACACAACGTCAGCTCACTGGAAAAATATCCCCCACTAGAAACCATACGTCGATTTTTCAAATCAACCACAGGATTATCTGAAACCGAATTGAGCTCCGCGTTAACCCCCAGCCGCGCCATAGACAATGCAGTGAGCAACGAACCGTGCACCTGCACAATGTTTCGTATGGAGAGCGGGTCCTGAATCTTTTTGGCGACTCCTGAATTATTCAAAGTGCTTCCAATCAGAATTTCCCTTAGATGCGCCGCCGTTCTGCCGTGACTCTGATGCTGACTCACAGACATAACAGACTCACTAATGGGGGAAAAATTAGCACTCATCGCTTCCATCGTCATCGCTGAACTGGACTGAAGACAGTTAAAAAAGTGATTGGATTCATCCACTGCAAAAGCTGCAATGCTGGCGGAAAAACATGAATGGTTGGCCAGCGCCAACCCATCTCTGGGGCCCAGAGCAAGAGGGTCCAATCCCTCAGAATTCAGCGCCTGCATGGATGGAACCACTTCTCCGCCGGGAATCTTCATCATGCCTTCCCCAATAAAAGCCAAACCCATGGTGGCAC
This sequence comes from Gammaproteobacteria bacterium, assembly GCA_024679435.1. GTDB lineage: Bacteria > Pseudomonadota > Gammaproteobacteria > Arenicellales > Poriferihabitantaceae > JAIBDK01. The sequence goes on from JAIBDK010000018.1 coordinate 12,600, forward strand.
CCATGCAGAGATCACTCGCACCAATAGAGCCAATGCGACCCACCACCGGAGTGACATTTTTATTAAGGCATCGGACTATAAATTCAGGCACCGCTGAAGATACACCGCTTGCACCAGTCATCATCGTATTTACCCGGGCAATCATGGCACCGCGCACAATTTTAGCGGGAAGCGGCTCTCCTAATGCATGTGCCCGGCCACGAAGAGTCTGATAGGAGAAATCGGTGAGCTGATCCTGATCCAGTATTTCGGTTACCCGGGCACCAAGGCCTGTAGTTAGACCATAAACCGGCAGACGCTGCTTAATCGCATCTTCGACAAACATCCGCGATAACGCTACGTCTTCTATCCCACCTGAGGGCAATGAAAAAACAGATTCCGAATCCCTGGCCAGCCGTGTCAATCGCGTGACACCAAGATTCGTTCCGTCCGGAGAAAATGTTTTCATACGAATACGTGCCAAATTCAAACTGTGCGGCTCATTGTGACTTTAACGACCTGATAATTTTTGAATGCGCCTTCATGTACCCCTGATCGAGATGCTGAATTTCCGTGCGAATAAATTTATGAATTTCAGGCAACTGATAAAAAGGAATTGCCGGGTAAGCATGATGCTCAACATGATAGTTCATATTCCAGCATAACCATCCAAATATCGGGTTAGTCAAAGTGGTTCGAGTGTTTTTTAGCATTTCCGGAACCATCGGGCAAAGCGCATGTTCGGTCAAAAGATAAGCCCGCAGAAATGGTTGCCCTACAATAACCGGAATAATCCAAAGAAATAAGAGATGATCAGAGCCAGTTTTCATACTGATCGCAAACAATGACACGTATACCAAAAGATAAATGCCCGCTTCACGACGAACACCACGAAGTTTAGTCTTGCTGACAAAGTTGTCCTGAGGATCGGCGAATACATACCCGAGAAAAAACATGATTTGCTCTTTCCAATAGGTCAATCCGGATAACAACCAGATATAGCCTGAGAGGCTCTGAGGCTTCCGGGTATCAAGCTCGGGATCTTTTCCCGGAATCTGTGTATGACGATGATGCGCCATATGGAATGCCCTGAAATAGGACGGTGGAAGCAATAAAATAAAGCCGCATATCGACGCTGTAACAGCGTTCATCCAGCTAGTTTTGAATGCAGTCTTATGAATAGATTCGTGTAAAGGAGCAAACAGGAATGTAAGCAGTATCCCAAGCACTACGGTAAAGATTCCGCGTAACCAGAACTCTGTCGATATTTGCAATAATCCCGCGACCAGAGCAATCGACAAAAAATGCAGCCCAATATGCAACAGTGCAATACTATCATTGCGACGGGTCAAGGACTCTAACTCATCCCGCAAACTATTCTGCTCCACATTTTTGTTCATATTTTGATTAAAAAAATCATGTTAACGATGTCGTTTAGAGCCCTGATGGGGTACGCTTGGATTTTGGGTGTCACACCCCTGAACTACAAAGATATCACATGTCATAACCCTATATGTTTACTTACCTAAATCCAGCTGTTCGGGAAAAACTGATTAAAACCCGGAAACTTTGCCGTATTGACAAGTCCGGAAAGCTCGTGGACTTTGATGCGCCCTCTGCGCCTGGGGATTTGGTCCTCAACCTGCTCGGACCTATTCCTTTACCCTTAAGAATGCAAGGCAAAACCTATCAGGCTCAGTGGTATGCCACCGTAAGAAGCACAGAACTTAACAAAGTCGAGGAACTTGCGGAAAATCTGCGTCAAAGTGAAGGCCAAAATCTGTTTGCATCACTGGCAACTCCCATGGCGGTGAACAGCGTTCTCATTATTGGTGACCCTGTCCATTCTGATAATCCTCTGGTACGGGTCCACTCAAACTGCCTGACCGGAGATGTTTTTGGATCTGAAAGATGCGAATGTGGCCCGCAGCTCGCGGCGGCAGTGGATCGCATTGCTTCCGACCCTGCGGGAGGGATGATTGTTTACATGGCCGGCCATGAAGGGCGAGGTATCGGCCTTTGTGCAAAAGCCGCAACGTATCTCCTTCAGGACACC
>JAIBDK010000277.1 GCA_024679435.1 Gammaproteobacteria bacterium
CAATTAGAGGGCGACATCTTCCGTCAGGATAATTGAATCGACCAACCAGATAAGCTCCCCGGTTACGATAGAATCCGGCACGAAACATCTCAATTGAATTCGGCGCGACTCCAGGCTTGTCTGATTTCTGGAGATTGCTGACAATTCGTCCCAACAGCAAATGAACATCCCTTTCCAGGTTTTCGAACGCACGATCGAATTTCTCAACTCTTAGAATCGCCCTGATATCCGAAACCTGAACGGGTACCGTTAAGGGAATGTAAAAATAGCATTGCTCTTTCTGACCTGCGCTCAGTTTGCTGGAACTATCGGAGTAATAATCTTCTACCCGCCACTCGCTAACATACAGCTTTCTTCTTATTGAATGCAGATAAGCCTGAGCGAGATCCGCATGGTAAACCGTATCCGTCAACAACCGAAATTGCTCTTCAACCTCTTGCCAGCGAGCCTCAGCTTTTTTGATTGCCGGATACAATCGCGCTATAAATGCACTTTCACGATTGATACTTTTACTGTAGAGCTGAAGCCTGGCATTGCTTAACCTCAAAGACTCCCGATGATATCTATTTTCAAAAGCGTGCTTGGCCCGAATCGGAACGCCCAGAAATTCGTCATAGAATTCGTTAAACTTTTCGAGAGCATGTTCTGCAATCTGAACCGGAATATTTTCTGTCACTGATGGTTCTCCACAACTTTCCTTCCTGTTGATTATTTTATAGGAACTTCTCCCACTCTTCGTGGCATAAATATCGGGTGCGGGATCACAGAGAGTCGCACCTTTCTTATAAGAAGCGTATATCTGTTGACCCAATTTTGGCGCCCGGATTGGCAAATAAAACCAGTTAAGTCTTGGCGACACCTATAAGAAAATCACCAAAAACAGGTTTCTGAAGATTCTTTATCTGGCTTACTATCTTTTGATCGACGGTGTTTCTGCCTGCTCGATATCATTTAGTCTCAATGGTTTCAAGTCTCTGCAAAATCGGTATATGTTTGTTGTCGACCTTATCGGCGATTTGGGTCGTTAATGTTGGTTTGGTTTAACCTGCACATTGACTATTTTTAAAATATCTAAAGGACGCTCTTAAGGGTACTTGCAAGGGAAGCAGGAGAATCGGCCACCACAACTCCCGCACTTTTCAGGGCCTCAATCTTGTCACCTGCCCCACCTTTTCCACCTGCAATAATCGCCCCCGCGTGCCCCATTCTCCTTCCCGGTGGCGCCGTTACCCCAGCGATAAATCCACACATAGGTTTTTTGATGTTACTGCGCTTGATAAATTCTGCGGCTTCCTCTTCGGCTGTCCCACCAATTTCTCCAATCATAATTATTGATTCTGTTTCCGGGTCCGATAAAAACATTTCAAGACAATCAATAAAATTAGTACCATTGACCGGATCACCACCTATGCCGATGCAGGTACTCTGCCCCATTCCCTCAGACGTGGTCTGGGCAACTGCTTCATAAGTTAATGTGCCGGAACGTGAAACGATCCCAACACTCCCTTTTTTGTGAATATGGCCCGGCATAATGCCTATCTTGCAGGCTTCAGGCGTGATGATTCCTGGACAATTCGGTCCAATCAATCGACTTGCAGAGTTTTCCAGTGCCCGCTTAACTCGAACCATATCCAGAACAGGAACACCTTCAGTAATACAGACGATCAACGGGATTTCTGCATCTATAGCTTCGAGAATCGCATCAGCAGCAAATGGAGGGGGAACGTATATTGCCGAAGCATTTGCACCGGTTTTATCGACGGCTTCCTGAACCGTATTGAAAACCGGCAGATCAAGATGAGTCATGCCGCCTTTACCCGGAGTTACTCCTCCAGCCATCTTAGTGCCATAGGCGATGGCCTGTTCGCTGTGGAAAGTAGCCTGAGAACCGGTAAAACCCTGACAAATTACTTTTGTAGATCTATTGATTAAAACAGACATCAGCCACCGCTTTTATTTGAAATGTTTAGTCGTTGCTTACTCAGGATTCCGACAGCATCACCAGTTTACTCAGCGCGTTAAAGAGTCCGCGTTTAAGGGTCAATGAAAGGTAAATTCGACAAGATTTCTGGATTGAGAAACCGTATACCAACCACCGAAAAAATGCAATTAGATTTGCCTCCTCTAAATCCAGCGCCGCACTCTGGCACGATAATCATCATACACCTTGCCGAACTTGTGCTCCAAAAGGGCCTCTTCCGGCTCGATCTGAAATTTACTTATGTAACAGATAAAGACTGCTATAACGATGATCCCCGGCAAAAACCCCAACCACAATGCCCAGGCGAACAGAATCAATATGTCAGCGAAATAAATCGGATTTCGTGACCACTTGAAAACACCACTTGTTATTAGACTACTCGTATTTTGAATGTTAACAGGACTCACGGTCGTCTTCTGCTTCCAGAACTCAAACACAGCCAAGAGCACAATTATCAGCGCTAGCAACAATAAAAAACGGGAAAGAGCGTATTCCCAACCAAAATGTACGTGAAGGTGCGAATCAGAAAGGTCATAATTTTCATGGAACCACCACATCATTGCGCCGAGAATCAGCACTTGAAACGGTGGGATAATTCTTAGTTTTAAAAAATTCATAAAAAATCTCTTTGAAGCAATGCGTGCAGAAAATGTAAAAGCAGGTAAAATCTGGAGAATATCGCTAATCAAGTTGTAAGAAGCGTCAAATTAAGTCGCTTTCCAATGCCTGATTGTAACTATAACAAATTTAACATCTTGATAATCCATGACAGGAAAATTACTTCTGGTCGAAGATCACCACGACCTCGCTAACACCGTGATTCAATCTCTTGAGTCTGCTGGGTTTACAATGGATTATGCTTCCACCGGTCCTCAGGGGTTGCTACTCGCAACCACCGAAGTTTTCGACACCGTTATACTCGATATCATGTTGCCAGGCATGGATGGTCTGGAAATATGTGAAAGACTGAGAAATGAGTATGGAATCGACACACCCGTTTTAATGTTAACTGCACGCGACGAGCTGGACGACAAACTGGCCGGTTTTGAACACGGTGCAGACGACTATCTGGTAAAACCATTCCAGATGCAAGAACTGATTGCCAGAGTTGCATCTCTTGTTAAACGCAAACGTGGCAGCGTCGGGTCACCGGTACGAGAAATCAGGGATTTGCTTCTAGACACGTCAACGATGACGGTTAGACGAGCGGGGCAAAAAATAACGCTCTCTCCTATCGCGTTCAATATTCTCAATATACTGATGCGAGAATCACCGTCGATTGTCAGCAGAGATTCAATAGAACATGAGCTTTGGGGAGAGGAGCCCCCGGATAGCGATGCACTCCGCAGTCATATTTACACTCTCCGCAAAGCAGTGGACAAACCTTTTAAAAATGAGATGATAAAAACCATCAAGGGGGTAGGTCTTAAAATTGATCAGTAGAGGTTGCAGCGGATGACCCTGAATCAGGCTCGATAAAGGTGACCCGAAAACACATCCCTTTTTGAGGCAGGTATTTTGCCTCCACAATCCAGTTAAAGTGGTCGCACAACCGTTTAACAATATCAAGGCCAACTCCATAGCCAGATTTGGCCACTGATTTCTCGCCCCTAACAAACGGCTTGAACAGATTTTGCAAATCAGCATCATCGATCCCTGGCATCGGATTCGATACTTCAAAGCTGTGTTCAGCAATCTCTATCAACACTTCCCCTTTGTCCGCATAGCTGTAAGCATTTCGCAACAAATTTGACAACACCATATATAAACCCTCGGGAGAGCATTCCAGAATAACAGGACCGTCTGACTCGAGACTCACCGTGACTCTCGAATCCTGATTATGAGTGAGTTCCAGTTCAGAGATGATCTCACGGGTCACTGCATTCACATCGAGCTGTTCAGTTCTGATGCCCTGCTTTAACCCTCGCGCAAGCAGCAGCAAAGCATTAACCAGCTCTGTCATGTCCGCCACGGTGCGTAAAACTCTGTCCAAGGCAGATCTTTGCTCCTCATCAAGGTCTGAATTTGCCGCCAACCATTGTGCGGACCCCTGAATCACTGTAAGCGGAGTTCGTAA
>JAIBDK010000184.1 GCA_024679435.1 Gammaproteobacteria bacterium
AATGAAACAGAAGTGGAAGACGAATGCTTTGTTTCCAGATTGCAGGACGGAATGAAATCAAGCGCATTCCCGGAACCGAAACTATCATCCATAGAACTGGGAGTGAGAAGGTTTCATCAATCCATTCAGGCGCACCTGCCCGTGGCTAAACTGCTCAAGCATCCGGGCAGAGGACTCGTAGAGGAATCAAATAAAAAGCTAAGCTAACCGCCGAGCAGAACCATGGTTAAGGGCGAAGTTCGTTTCACACTGCAAGCTTTTTTAATTCCAATACTTTAAATTGATTAGTCTGCACTTGCCATCTGCATATCTCGTTGCTTCTGCTTCTGTTGACGCAGCATTATCCAACCGGAAATCAACACTCCAACGGCTACGGTCACAATAATAATCGTTGCCAGTGCATTGATATCGGGCCTCAAACCAAGTCTTACTCGCGAGTAGATAAGCATTGGCAACGTATTGGCACCCGGCCCTGTTACAAAGCTCGATATAACCAGGTCATCCAACGAGAGCGTAAACGCTAGCAGCCACCCCGCCATCATACCCGGAGCAAGCAGCGGTAAGGTTATATCGCCCAGAACGCGCAGTGGCCGGGCACCAAGGTCTTGAGCGGCTTCTTCAAGACTGATGCCCATACCTGTCAACCTTGATTGAATGATTACCGCCACGTAAGCCATTGAAAAAGTGATATGTGCGATGGTGATTGTGGTAAAACCGCGCTTGTCAGGCCAGCCTAAAAACTCCTTCAACGTAATAAACAACATCAAAAGAGACAAGCCGGTAATGACTTCTGGCATCACCAATGGTGCACTGATCATTCCACCAAAAAGTGTTCTTCCTTTGAAGCGACCGAAACGGACCAGCGCCAAACCAGCCAGAGATCCCAGAATAGTAGCGAAAGTTGCATTAACCACAGCGATCTTGATACTCAGCGTCAGCGCATTCCAGACCTCTTCACTTTCAAACAGCTTGCCGTACCATCGCGTAGAGAAACCACCCCAGACCGGAACGATTTTTGAATAGTTAAATGAGTAAACAATCAGCAGAAGCATCGGAATGTAAAGAAAGGCCATTCCAAAACACAGGATAGAAAAAAGAAAAGTTGAGCGTTTTTTCTGCATATTAATCAGACTCCGTTTCTTTAGCCTGAACCCGCTGGTAAAGCATCATCGGCACGACCAGCAATATAAGTAGCGCAATTGCAACGGCGGACGCCACCGGCCAGTCATGATTGGCATGAAATTCATTAAACAGAACCCTGCCGATCATCAACACATTGCCTCCACCCAGCAAATCTGGAATGACAAACTCTCCCGTTGCAGGAATAAAAACCAACAACGAGCCGGCCACGATTCCCGGCCATGTAAGAGGTAATGTTATGGTGAAAAATGTAGTCGTCGGTTTTGATCCCAGATCAGCCGCAGCCTCATGGAGTTCCATGTCCAGTTTTTCCATGTTGGCATAAAGCGGTAGAATCATAAACGGCACGTAGGTGTACACGATGCCAACGTAGACTGCAAAATGCGAATACATCAAGCGAACAGGCGTTTCGATAAAACCAGCCCAGATCAGAAAATCGTTGACCAATCCCTGATCCGCAAGCAACCCCATCCATGCATATACCCGTAACAAAAATGACGTCCAGAACGGCAAAATAACCATCATCAACAAAATGTTCTTGGTCGTTGGAGGAGATCTCACAATCGCGTACGCCATCGGATATCCGAGCAACAGGCAAATCACCGTAGAAATCGTAGATATCTTTAGCGAGCTCAAATAGGTATTGAGATATAGCTCATCCTCCCAGAGGTAGGAGTAATTATCAAAAATGATTCGTATACTCATCACCCCGTCTTCAGCCCACTCAAACAGCGGTGAAAATGGCGGACTGGCGATCAGAGACTCAGCAAGGCTGATTTTTAGAATGATGAAAAATGGCGCCAAGAAAAACACCAACAACCAGAAAAACGGAACGAATACGACAACAGCTTTCCACTGGGTCTGCAAAAAACCCATCAACTCGGATGCCCAATTCCGGGCCATAACAGGCGCTTTCATCCTGTCGAGAGTGGTAATCTGTTTCATGTTTGCAGGTTACCTGGTCAGCACAATGGCACTGGCGGCATCCCAGTCTAGATACACCTCGTCCTCCCAGTACGCAACGTGTTTGCCATCTTTTGGTCGAATTTGATTCGGGACTGTGACATCAATCACCCTGTCGCTTGCAAGTTTGATTCGATATATTGATATATCTCCAAGATAGCCAATATCCTGAACCATGCCCTTGATTTGGTTAGCTTTCTTTGCCGTTGGCGGCTCTTTAGAAAGGCGCATTTTTTCTGGACGAACCGCAACCCATACCTTGTTCCCATCTTTTATCGACATACCATAATCAACAAAAAACTCGATATCCTCTTCAGATCCAGAAACTGAAATATGATCTGAACTGTTCTGCGTGACCCTCCCCTCAAACATGTTGATAGAGCCAATAAAATCCGCGACCATGCGCGAATCCGGGTACTCATAAATTTCCGTAGGCGACCCAATCTGCTCAAATTCACCGGCATCCATAACCGCAATGCGGGTTGACAATGTCATAGCCTCTTCCTGATCGTGAGTAACCACCACAAACGTTACACCCAGCTTTTCCTGAATATTCATCAATTCAAACTGAGTTTGCTCCCTGAGCCGCTTATCCAGCGCAGCTAAAGGCTCGTCCAATAGCAGCACCTTTGGTCTTTTTATCAGGGCTCTGGCAAGCGCTACCCGCTGTCGTTGCCCACCCGAAAGTTGATGTGGTTTTCTCTGACTGAAATCCGTCAGTTCCACCATGGACAGCATCTCTGCTACGCGCAGATTTATCTCTTCCTTGGGAACACCATCACGCTTTAAACCGTAAGCTACATTTTTTTCGACATTCATATGCGGAAACAGCGCGTAGGACTGAAACATCATATTAACAGGGCGCTCGTAGGGCGGAACATTGCTCATTTCAACGCCATCAATGAATATCGACCCCGAAGACGGTGTTTCGAAACCGGCCAGCATTCTCAGCAACGTCGTTTTACCGCAACCGGAACCCCCGAGAAGACAAAACAACTCTCCTTGATAGATGTCCAGATCGACGGAATCTACTGCAACAAAGTCACCGAATTTTTTTGTAACCCCACGGATACTGATAAAGGGTACCGCGTCTGGATCCAGCCAGGGCTGGTCTTCGAATTCGTCCTGGCTGGACATAATCCTACCTCCGGTTTAACAGGGGATTCAAACAAAAAGGGCGCATCAAAACCGATGCGCCCTCCCCTTTTATTATTAATTTCCCGCCTTAAAGTTGGTCCACGCCCGAGTTCGAGCGCGCTCAACTTTCGGTGGAACAACGCTCAGTGTGTACATGTCGTCTACAGCCTCAGCTGAAGGATATGCGGCTGGACTGCCGGTGACCGCAGGATCAATCAAATCGTAGGCGTCCTTGTTGGCGGACGCATACCAGGTATAGTTGCTGTCATTAGCTCCAACTTGTGGACGCATCATGTAATTGAGAAACAAGTGTGCGTTCTCAACATTTTCAGCATCCGCCGGAATAACCCAGCCATCGACCCAGAAATTTGCGGCTCCTTTTCCGGGTGGCTGAAAGAAATCCAGTTCAACTCCGGTATCCGCTTCTTCCGCACCGGAAACCGCAAGTAATCCATCAGGGCCCCAGGTTACAGCAACACAGAATTCTTTTTCTGGCATACGCTGATAGGCATAATTATCGAAAGTTTTAATAAACGGTCTAACTTTCAGGAGCATTTCTTCAACAGCTTTATAATCAGCAACGTCTGCAGAACTGGGATCCAGCCCCATATAAGCCAACGCCATCGGAATAACGTCAGTAGGCGAATCCAGAAAAGAAACACCACAGCCCGCTAGCTTTTCCATATGTGCAGGATCAAAAATCATATCCAATGACCCGATCGGCGCATCAGGATAGGTTTCTTTAACCAGAGCCTCGTTGTAAGTGACGCCGTGCGTGCCAAACATAAAAGGCACCACATATTTATTACCCGGATCCCATTGAGTATCAAGTTGCGTGGTTACATCGCTGCGCATATGCTTGAAATTATCCAGCTTTGATTTATCCAGCGGTTGCAAAATTCCGGCTGGAATCAATCGCGCAATGGCACTGCCTGCATGACTTACAACGTCATATCCGGTGCTACCGGCCAGCAGCTTCGAATCAATGGCTTCTACCGAATCATAATTATCATAAGTAACCTTAATATCGTACTCTGCCTCAAAATTTGAAATCGTATCTTCGGCAATATATTCTGCCCAGTTTGTTACGTTTAGCACTCCTGCGGCAGAGGCACTACCTGCTCCAAAAATGAAGACTGAAGACGCGGCCGTAACGATGCCTAACTTCAGTTTTTTGCTTAGTTTTGTCATGTTGTTCTCCAAAAACGGTAATCTAGATTTTTTTTGATAGCTATCATTTAGCCCCCGCAGTATAACTTAACTTCGCGTCAATACGACAGTTCACAAACAACTTCATAAGCAAATTTGATTGATAGATAAATTCGACAATCACAAAATTAGGAACATCATGACCGCGCAAGTTAGCACGCATTTCCCGGTAAAATAACGGCCAGGCGTTTCTTTGGATAACAACGAACCAACCATTCTAGTCTCAGACTAAATTTCAATTTTATCGAGGAATTGAGGGGCTTGAGGCTTTATACTCCAATTCCCTTCACCCAACTATAAATTGAGTTTTGGAAATAAATTTTAAAGTTATATTAATCGGAGCAGTTGCACTCGCAGCGGGTGTCTATCTCCAGTTATTTGGTTTTAATCCTCCGGTTCGGTCAGTTTCAGTTGAAGCACCGGATATTCAGGGCTTTTTCTGGCCCAAACAGAAAGCACTGGATGAATTTGAACTCGTCAGTCAACGCAATACACCCTTCACGCTGGACAGTATGAAAGGTGACTGGAATTTTATATTTTTCGGGTACACCCATTGCCCTGATATTTGCCCTATCACAATGAATACAATGCGGCAGGTCCGCGAAACACTGTCAAAACAGACAGAAACAGATTATGTATCAATCAAGTTCAACCTCATTTCAGTGGATGGAGAGCGAGATACACCAGAAATATTGGAGGCTTATATCAGTTACTTCGGTGAGAATTTTCAGGGTGCCACGGGCAACAAAATTCAGATTGATTCATTGGTCACTCAGTTGGGTGTGCCCTACACTATTGACAACCACGAACCGGGAAACACAACCTATCTGGTCGGTCATAGCGCAGCCATATTTTTGATTTCTCCGGCCGGAAAGCTGGCAGCAATTTTTCAGGCTCCTCATTCTGCCGCAGAAATATCCGACAAATTCATCCAGATTGATTCGTTTATGCGGAATAACTCCTGAAACGGCCCTTGTCATCCAGGCGAGGTTAAAAG
>JAIBDK010000198.1 GCA_024679435.1 Gammaproteobacteria bacterium
GCAGCAGATCGTCGAGCAGCTTGCAGCCACTGAACAGATTCCACTGATCGATTTTCCGGACATCCTTCGGGAGGCGTATCTCGCACACCATGACCATGCTGTTTTCGGCAAGGAGTTTTTTCCGGATCATGTCCATACGAACATGGAAGGTTACCGCCTGCTGGGACTGGCGCTGTTTGACAAATTGGTCGAAAACGGCACGGTCAACCCCGGAGTAACATTGGATACCGCACGTATCGAGGCCATCAGGCAACAGGTGCTCGCACAACTCGATCCCAGGGCGGAAGGCGTTACGATGCTAAATCTGGGAAAGGTGCTGCACTGGGCCGGAAAGTTTCAGGAGGCCTATGATTCATTCAAGCGAGCCTATCAAATACTGGGCCCAAGTCCGGTCATCTATGACCGGCTTGCACGGGCCTCATACGGCCTGGGGAAAACCGATGAAGCCATGCAGTATCTCAATGAGATACTGGCACTGTCTCCGGATACCCCCGGCGTACACGTCAGACTGGCCATGATTTACAGAAAAATGGGGAAAACCGATGAAGCCATCAGTCAATGCCTGGCAGAGATTGAAATCAATCCCGAAGATCAATTCGTATACACCGGGCTTGCAGGACTGATGGAAACGCAGGGTGACGATGTGGCCGCAATCCAGCACTACAAAAAAGCACTGGAAATCAAGCCAGATAATGATTATGCCCGCATCATGCTGGCCCGAATTCTCATCAAGCTGCATCGCCATGACGAAGCACTTGACCACACACACGAGGTGCTGCGGAACAATCCGCAACAATACCGGGCACATTACATGCTCGGCATCATAATGAAAGATATGGGTAACACTGATCTGGCCGTTCAGTATTTCACACAAGCACTGCGACTGAAGCCGGGTTTTCAACCCGCTGAAGAAAAGCTCCGCATGATTCAAACGCAGAATGTAACAGGCGGTTCCGGGGACGATTTCACGTGACACTGGATGTACAACAAACCGGGGCAGGACCATCCGGGTTTTACCCCGTTTCCACGGACGGTTGAGTTAAGAGTAAATCCCTCTGTTTAGTCATTTCAAGTCGTCGTCTCCGTCCTGGGTTGTGGAACCGCTCGATATAGTCAAAGCCTCGGCCCTGGCCTCGGCACGGGTCCTGTAAATCCCTTGGTCGAAGATTCGAGTCCTTCCAGGCCCACCAAATTCATAAATTTCTTATAGTTACAGCATCGAGACCAAGGGATCATAGTCCCTTGGTGCATCCAGAGCGGCGGATTCCGGGGGCCGTTCCGACTCATAATCCCCTGGTCCCAGGGTCGAGTCCTGGCGGGCCCACCACTTCCCATAGAAATCATAGCGTTATGGCATTGAGGCCGGGGAATCGGAATCCCCTGGTATGAGGAATTTGGGGGGGAGGTCCGGCTGCCCCCAAAGAACGACCTCCACGTTATAATCTATCAACCTGTTTTCAGATGATGAGCCCATTCGCGAGCAAATACATTGGATCAAAATATTAGAAATAAGCTGAATGAGATACGTCAGAAACGGCTTGAGTCGGAAAAAAATATCCAGGCTAATGAAACATCCTCGACGTCAAACGACAAGCCATTAATAATCATGGCACTCAGTGGGGTGGCCACCGGATTAATTATTGCCTGGTTGATTTACTTGTCCCTGTCGACAGATGATGCCGATCTGATTGCCCAGAAATCACGCATTGTCATTTATGAAAACGAAATCAGAGAGGCAAACAAGATAATTGAACAGCTGAATGATCGTGTTGAATTGCTCACCGAAACAATCTCCAACCTTGAACCTGAACTCGTTCACACGAACGAATTCATGGAAGACAACAAGATTGCAGAGAAGATGAATTCAACAGAGCAAGAACCATCTGAGCAGGCAAGGGAAACGTTACAACCTACAACATCAGAGTCGCAGGATAGTGCAGCAGCAAGCGCTACGGCATTTATTCCAACACATGTTGTAAAAACCAGATTAAACCTCCGGACATCCAGATCCCTGGATAACGTGCCCATCGGCATTCTGAATACCGGCACAGAGGTCAGATATATTGACGAGGTCAATGGTTGGTATTACGTCGATACCAGACAGCTAGGAAAAGGCTGGTGCGCTTCCGAGTATTTATCACCCTTAACATCTCCTTAGATACTTACCATACTGGTCAGCCTCGAATGTTGAGTCATATCTCACGCGCTTGATGTCATGATCCGAGTCCTTCCGGCCCATCACTTCCCATAGAAATCTTCGCGTTATGGCATAGAGGCCGGGGGATCGGAATCCCTTGGCGTGCCCCGTCGCGGCGGATTCCGGGGAGCGTTCCGACTCATAAACCCCTGGTCGAAGGTTCGAGTCCTTCCGGGCCCACCACTTCCCAAAAAGTTCATCTAGTTACAGCATCGAGACCAAGAGTTTTTTCCTCGACGGCCAAGGGATTCTCCGTGAGAGGCCAAGAGACTCGTCGGTCGAGAAATCCGGGGGCCGTCCCAGATAAACCTCAGTATGCGCAACATTCGCCCGCGTGGTGCGTCCGATGAACGTCCGATATTGAGTTCACGGCGGTCATTACACAACCCGTCGGCCCCGAAGTAATCCAATAAAAGGAACAGCCGGGTTCGGCCAAAAGGAGACATAAAATTCAATCTACTTGTCCAGGCATGTCGCGCCAAAACACTTTGCTAACATCCAGCGCGGGTAGATTGAGAGAATCTAAAAACTCTTTGTAGTCGTCTAATGATTCATATGGACCGTGAATACCTTTCATGGCGATCCACTTGGGACCAGTACCGTAATCCATGATATATAACCTATCATCATCATAAAATCCGGTTACCCAATGATTGGGGCCTTTAGCATCGTTCTTTATAAACACCCATTGCGCGTTGTATTCAGGGTCTATACCGTTAATTGCTTCACGTGCAAAGTGTGCTGAATCTGCGCAATAACCTGTACTATTTCTAAATGTTTTTTGTGGGTCACGAATGAGCAGCCCATCTGGTCCTTGTGTTTTTAGCCGAGAACGAATGAACTGTTGTCTTTGCTTGTCAAAGTGAAAGTTTTTATTCAACCATTCTCCTACATCTTGGTAGGTATCCCAGTTATTTACTGCATCATCGAAATCATTGGCACTTAGAATTGAGGGGCAAGAAAGTAGTACCAAAGCGGATATCATAGTGAGCGGATTTTTCATATATCTAAATAACTAACTACTATTGATTTGTTTAAATTGTAGAATAAATGTTTGCAGAGAATTATGAAACTAGTCGTGTAGGTAGACTGTATTTAGAATCAGTCCCCAGGTCTCATTACGAAGGCAAAGCAGTCGTTCCCGGATACAGGGAACCAGGCTGGTGCGGAGGTCCTGTTAGTCAGCTGTCGGTCAACAGTTGCCGTTCCCTAAAAGAAAAAAGCGGCCAGCAGGGCGTCCGTTAATCATCAATTAACAGATGCCCAAAATAGGCAAATATGCCAATCATGATACCGGTGAAGAACTGGGCATGGACCAGATATGAGAACTTCTTCAACTCTCTTGGCGAATACCGCCATGTGAGAAACATGCCAAACAATCCCTGCCAAACGACCAATGCCAATACAGCCGGAAAGAATAATATCTTCATCGGCACACCCATCAGCACTATATGCATCAGTATAATCGCTACCGTTGCGATCCCGACATAGACATGGGTTCTGTTTAAAAAACCAAGCAACTGATGGAAAATCGATGCGGTGGCGGGTGGTGAATAGTCCGGGAGGATGCGCTTTGCAAACGCGCCCTTGCCCATTACCAGCTTTAATACGGAGCGAGCATAAATAAAAAGCAGCGCCCATAATCCGACCTCGCCAAAGCCCTCGCCTATCTCGCTCAGAAAGGTTTCCCGCTCGGGTGTCGGCGGATACGTCGTATAAGCATAGGCGAAATACACAATTGAAGCGACCAGGACAATCGCTGTGTAAATTAATATACCCTTAATGCTCTTAATCACCGATTTTAGTCCTCGCTGAGTGATACCAGGGATTCTGGAACTATACTTCAACCCTCTCGCCGTCTGCTGTTGCAGAACTCCGGTCATTCGTGACGTCGCAAATTACCGGCTGTTAAAAGTAGTGTGGCTGTATCCTGGTGGAAGCCGCGCAGCTTTTTGGCGTCAACTTGACCCAATAGTTAGCTGTCTTTAATGACATGTGTGCGATTAATTAATGCCTCATTATGCAACCACCCCAAATATACGACCTACTACTGCGGTTAAACCCATAGCTAGCGCACCCCAAAAAGTCACTCTGATTGCGCCGACAGTAATTGGAGCGCCACCAGTGCGCGCCGCAACCCCTCCAAGAAGTGCCAGAAATACAAGAGATAAAACTGCAACTGCAGATATTAGATAATTACCTGGTGTGGCCCATGCCACCATTAATGGGAGTGCGGCACCGACTGTAAATGTACCGGCTGAATAAAATGCTGCTTGAACTGGCCGGGCACTGACACTCTCCGATATACCAATTTCATCTCGTGCATGCGCCCCTAGCGCGTCGTGAGCCATTAGTTGTTCAGCAACTTGTTTTGCTAAAACAGGCTCAAGCCCCCTGTTTCGGTATATTTTAGCGAGCTCATCTTTTTCAAACTCTATATCGTTCTCTAATGATATTTTTTCGAGCACCAGATCCGCATTCTCTGTATCGGACTGGGAACTGACGGACACGTACTCACCAGCCGCCATAGACATGGCTCCTGCTACCAATCCAGCAACGCCTGCAAGAAGAATGTTTGCTTGTGTGGTACTTGCAGCGGCAACACCAATAATAAGACTCGCTGTAGACACGATGCCGTCATTTGCGCCCAAAACAGCAGCACGCAGCCAGCCTACGCGATGTGATCTATGTACTTCATGGTGCGTCATGTGTTACCTCGATATGCTTTCTGCAGCTAACATATAAGCATTTATCCGTTGTGCGCAACATGACGTATAAATGTCTGTTGGACTAAGCCGCCGCCACGGCGGGTAGTCTTTATATAGAGGGGATTGTATTCGTCGAAGCCGGGCTTGTCGAAGTCTGCCGGGCTGGA
>JAIBDK010000136.1 GCA_024679435.1 Gammaproteobacteria bacterium
ACGACCAGTGCTAAAGATGATTTACCGTTCATTACTATTGCCTCGGTGTGCGATCAACACTTCTGGTGGTTGATCCTTGTGAGTTACCTGAGAAGTTCTCCCCCAGCGCCTGAGAAGTATTGAGTCGACTTGGATTGCTGGCTTTTGAGCTGGACTGATTCTTAATCAACTGATCCAGAGGGAGATACATAACGTTATTCCCACCAGCGGTCTGGTCAATCATCATTTTGGTGGTATTTGCGTAAACCTGCTCCATCGCTTCAAGATAAAGCCGATCTCGGGTAATGGACGGCGCCTTCGCGTACTCTGTCCGAATTTGATTAAAGCGAGATGTTTCACCTTCTGCTTTTGCAATAACAGCAGCTTTATAGGCTTCAGCTTCCTGACTAATTCTGGAAGCAAAGCCGCGCGCTTTAGGGATAATATCATTCGCGTAGGCTTCAGCCAGGTTTTTCAAACGCTGCTCATCTTCACGCGCCCTTACAACATCAGCGAAAGAATCCTGAACCTGTTCCGGCGGCTGGGCATCCTGCATTTCAACGGTCACAACGTTAATACCCGTCTGATAACGATCCAGAATATCCTGCACAAGGCTTTGGGTTTCGGCAGCAATTTGCTCACGGCCTTCGGTTATTGCGAAGTCCATGGTATTTCTGCCAACAATTTCTCTGACGGCGCTTTCCGCAGCCTGCCTCACCACTGCATCGGCCAAATCCCTGGAATTATACTCACTTACATTGAAAAGAAGATCCGCAGGGTCCTTGACATCGTATTGAACCGCAATCTGAATATCAATAATATTTTCATCCTGAGTAAGCATCAGTGCTTCCTGAGGCACATGTTGCTTGTTTCCAGCCACACCTTCGCGGTAACCGACCTGAACGGTATTTTCTCTTTGGGTATTAATAATCTCAACCGACTCAAAAGGAGTTGGAAAATGCCAGTTCAAACCAGCGCCGTTAGTCTGAGAATACTTTCCGAAACGAAGTTCTATCGCCTGCTCGCCCTGGTCAACAGTATAGAAACCCGTAGCCAGCCAAAAACCAAGACCGACTAGCAGAAGGATAAACATCGACCCTTTTCCTGCATTGCCACCGGGAACGGAATTACCACCCCCGTTGTTATCGCTACCGCCTCCCTTAGTTCGGGAAAACATACCGTCTATACGCTCCTTTACCTGACGAAAAACTTCGTCCAGATCAGGTGGCCCCTGCTGACGTCCATTACTGTTACGATTTCGTTGACCCCATGGGTCATCATCGTTTCCATTTGATCCTGGTTGATTCCAAGGCATTTAATGATTCCGAATTTAAGTGTTTAGATACATGCTTGCGCCGCCGGATTGTAGCATAACGAATTCAAATTTCACCGATAATGAAAACGTACCCTGTCAACAATATCATCGAATACCAGCAACCATAAATTCGAGCATGACTGAAAATTTCCGTGCCCAATTAAGCACAGGACTAAATAGGCCCTTTGGGGGATATGGAGACAATCAAACTATTTACAAGCGGTGAAATTCTGAATCTACAGCACGGCACAATCAACCTAATTTGCGAGTCAGCGTATTACGACCCCAGCCAAGCAGCCTGGCAGCTTTTTGCTTGTGCCCGCGGGTATGCCTCAACGCTGCTTCAATGAGTATCTTCTCAAATTCCTGAGCCAGAGATTTGGCAATACCCGTCTCGCCCAGGTTAAGCTTTCTCTCTACGACCTCCTCAAAAGTCTTTTGCCAAGAATCAACCCCTTCAATACGGGGTGAAGCAATAATATTTTCCGGAAGATCGACAACATCGATAGCACCACCGGAACTTAGAATTGAGAGTTGCTGCACAAGGTTTTTCAGCTCCCTGACATTACCGGGCCAGTCGTAGGACTGCAATGCCGCCAAAACTTCTGGAGACATCTTTTTAGCCGGCGTATTTTCACTACCTGCCGACTGACCCAAAAAATATCTTACCAACTGCGGAATATCCGATACCCTGTCTCTTAGAGGCGGAACATTAACAGAAAGAACATTCAGCCGATGGAAAAGATCATTCCTGAATCGTCCGTCCTCAACCAGTTTTTCAAGATTTTGATTAGTTGCCGCAATAATTCTGACATCAACCTTAATTTCCTGTCTTCCACCAACCCGATAAAACCGACCTTCCGATAAAACGCGCAATAATCGAGTTTGCAAACCAATAGGCATATCACCTATTTCATCCAGAAACAATGTCGCGCCATCAGCCTGCTCGAATCGACCAATATGTTGGTTGTCAGCACCCGTAAAGGCGCCCTTTTCATGACCGAACAATTCAGACTCTAAAAGCTCTGAAGGGATAGCCGCGGTGTTGATCGCGACAAAAGGCTTGTCTTTTCTGAGACTGTTTTTATGAAGCGCCTGAGCAACCAGTTCCTTTCCGGCCCCCGATTCCCCTCTAATTAGCACCCCCATACTCGACCGCGCAATGCGGCCTATCACTCTGAAAACCTCATGCATCGCAGAACTATCGCCCAGAAAGCTGTTACTGTCTGCGTGTTCTGGATCAACCCTGTTTTCGATAGCATCTGGAGACGAAACAGCTTTCGCGCACAAAGCAACGAGTTCATCGATGTCGAAGGGCTTAGTCAGATACTCGTAAGCGCCGTATCTAAATGAATCCACCGCACTGTCAAGATCCCCAAACGCCGTCATAATGATTACCGGCATATCCGGATAGGATTGGTGAATCCCCTCAATTAATTCAAACCCATTTAACTCTGGCATATGGATATCTGATATCACTAAGTCAGGTCTCGAAGAACTCAAAGTCTGCAATAATTCATTTCCATTATTGAAAACCCGGGTCAAATAACCCTGCTTTGCCAGCGCTTTATCAATTACCCAGCTTATCGAATGATCGTCATCAACGATCCATATGGTACTTTTCATATGATTTATCTAACTATATTAAACTTTAGCGATAGGCAAAAACACACTTAACACGGTTTTTCCCGGTGCGCTTTTTACTGTAATGACACCGCCATGAGCATGGATAATTTCTTTGGTTATAGACAACCCAAGACCTGAACCCGAAGGTCGGTTTGTAACCATCGGCTCAAAGATATGATTTACGATATCGTTTTCAATCCCTGCCCCATTATCCTGAATATCGATACGCAAAACCTGCTCCTGCTCAAGAGAACTAAGCATATGATGATCTATGCGAGTCCGAAAAGTTATCTCCGGATGGCTCCCAGGACACATCTCAGGTTCACTCAAACGCCTGTTAGCCGGATCGTATTCCATTTCAAAAACCGCCTGCATTGCATTGCGTGTAATATTCAGAATTGCCTGAACCAACTGATCTTCATCTCCCAAAATATCGGGAAGACTGGGATCATAATCAGTCATAATTTTCAGCGATTGCTCCGATTCAGACTCCGCCAGCTTGAGCACATGCTCCAAAACCAGATGTACATTAAGAACTTTTAGATGCTTCACAATCACTGAAGCCTGCATCTGACTAACCAGTCTGGACAATCTGTCGACTTCACTGACTATTATTGCGGTAAATTCCCGATGCTCCGGATTTTCCAATTCGCTGGACAAAAGCTGCGCGGCACCCCGAATTCCTCCGAGAGGATTTCGAATTTCGTGGGCTAACCCCCGAACCACATTCTGTCGACTGCTCGGAAAATCACTCACTCCCGATAATTTGCTGGCCGATTGCTTCTCAATAACCTCAAGGCAAACCATCTTCCGCTTATCTATCCACCACGGATGTGCAAAAATATCAACACGTTTAGATTCCCTGTTAGCCGGAAATTCAATGACAAGATTATGGAGTTTAACCTTGGTATCATTATCCAGACACTTTAGAGATGCTTGCCCAATGGATGATCCATGCCAATCCTGCGTTTCACTTTTTTCCTCTAAAATCACATCGTCGATGAATTTCCCATACACCCTGCTAAAACTATCCTGAATTAAGATTTCTGCCGATTCGTTTAGAAAATGGATTTTCATCTCGCTATCAAGCACTAAAACACTTGTCATCATCACATCCAAAATAGAAGGAAACAGATTCAGGTCAGTCGTCATAACAGTAATTTTGCACCAATATGGTGCGGAAGGGGTTAAATAAAACGCCCCTTGGTAAGAGGCGTTTCAACAACATTAATTTAATATTAAGCGCTATAGTACATGTCAAATTCAACGGGATGAGTAGCCATTCTGAGGCGGTTTACTTCCTCCATTTTTAATGCAATATACGCATCAATAGCATCGTTACTAAACACACCACCAGCAAGCAGGAACTCACGATCATTGTCCAGCGCATCGAGCGCAATATCTAAACTGTGAGCAACAGTTGCGATGTTTTTTTCTTCTTCCGCAGGTAGATCGTAGAGATCTTTATCAGCGGGATCTCCCGGATGAATCTTGTTCTGGATTCCGTCAAGACCTGCCATCATCATAGCTGAAAACGCAAGATACGGGTTTGCAGTCGAATCAGGAAACCTTATTTCAATGCGACGGCCTTTTGGATTAGCGATGAAAGGTATACGACAGGAAGCAGATCGATTACGCGCAGAATAAGCCAGCATCACCGGCGCTTCAAAGCCGGGAACCAGACGTTTATAACTGTTGGTGCTCGCGTTGGCAAAAGCATTAATCGCACGGGCATGTTTGAAAATCCCACCAATGTAATAGAGCGCTTCTTCACTCAGACCACCATACTGGTCTCCGGAGAAAATATTCATACCCTCTTTGGATATAGACTGATGCACGTGCATGCCTGAGCCATTATCACCAACCAGGGGTTTTGGCATAAAAGTTGCGGTCATACCATGGTTATGCGCAACATTATGGACCACATACTTAAAAACCTGAACTTCATC
Source organism: Gammaproteobacteria bacterium (assembly GCA_024679435.1). Taxonomy (GTDB): domain Bacteria; phylum Pseudomonadota; class Gammaproteobacteria; order Arenicellales; family Poriferihabitantaceae; genus JAIBDK01. The sequence goes on from JAIBDK010000136.1 coordinate 4,870, forward strand.
TGCCTTTTGAACCAGGGTGTTAAATCGTGTTCCGATTTCACCCTGACCGGCGGTGCCAACTTCATGGTGATGCACTTCAACACCAAGCCCCATTTCTTCCATTATCAGGCACATCATGCCGCGTATATCATTCTGGCTATCAACCGGGGGAACCGGGAAGTAGCCGCCTTTTACACCGGGACGATGCCCGACATTACCATCTTCGTATTCCTTTGAACTGTTCCAGGAGGCTTCTATGGAATCGATCTCATAAAAGCAGTGTCCCATTTCATTGGACCAATGAACAGAATCAAACAGAAAAAACTCGTTTTCCGGGCCAAAGTACGCAGTATCACCGATACCGGTTGAATTGAGGTAGGCTTCAGCTCGTTTTGCAATGGACCGCGGATCACGATCATATCCCTGCATATCCACCGGCTCCACAACGTCACACCGGATATTTACCGTTGTATCCTGAGCAAATGGATCACGCACGGCGGTTTCCGTGATCGGCATCAATATCATGTCGGATTCATTTATCCCCTTCCATCCTGAAATGGATGATCCGTCGAACATCTTGCCATCTTCAAATAACTCATCATCAACCACGCCAACCGGCAGCGTGACATGCTGTTCCTTCCCCTGGGTATCGGTAAACCGTAGATCAACAAATTTCGCTTCGGAGTCCCCAATTAACTTTAATGCGTCTGCTGCAGACATAAAAATATAACCTCTATAATTTCTGGAATAACCAGTCTGTTCAAAATTAGAGACATTCTCACCTGAATTGCCCCACATATTTACCCTATAGCAAATAGCGTGCCAGCACTACCTTTCCATATAAATCAGAAAGTTACGACACAACATAAAACCAAACACAAAAGATTTGTATTATTATAGTGCAAATTGCTCAAATTTCGCACCATAATGGTGCTATTTATCCAGTTAATCCAGCAAAATCAAAAATTAGCATCCTGTTGTTGGCCGGCATGTCGATATCCGCAGCAAGTTTTAGAGCATTCGCACTGGCAAGGTCCAACACATCCCTGTCATCTCTGATCCCCATCGATGAATCATTTTGCTGCAGATGCTGATGAAAATCAGCATTACCAGGACTGGTAAACGTTCCGTCCTGCCTGAATGGCCCATATAGAACAAACCTTCCACGTACACCTGAATCCTTATCTCGATTCATAGAAAACAATTTCGCTACTCCGGCAAACATTTTCTCAACGCTGCTCCAGGGCATAATATGAGCGGTATTGGCAGTAAATACGCCGTCAACAGGATTCTTATTTTGGAGCGCTAGCAAGTCATCCCAATTGCTCTTATTTTCCACATCGAGCTCCAGCGGTCTTTGAACATTATTAGCGGGAAATTCATCTATCCATTGATTTATCCCAATATGATTTTGCTTTCGGTCGCTTGTTTGCCAAATTAAATGCGGGAGAGACCGCGAAAAATAGACTGCGTGCTGGCCCGTTCCTGAACCAATTTCCAGCACGCTTTGTTGCTCTGCAAAGCACTCAACCAGCACATCAACAATGGGTTCTCGATTATTTTCACTGGCCTTAGAAAATGGTTTCATACTCCGCTGTTTCACTATTTTTCCTCACTTTCCGGTATTTTTATTATTGGAGAAGGGCGCGTTTCAGTAAGAGCCAACTGGCAAACATCAGAATTGGCCTTGCGTTTATCATAGAGCCCCTGAGCCAGAATACTTA
>JAIBDK010000239.1 GCA_024679435.1 Gammaproteobacteria bacterium
TGCCGGGTAAAACAGACCTTTCCGCCAGTAGCCGAAACCAATTCGATACTGATGGGAAATAAAAACCCCATGGGGTCCGATAATATCGCACCAGGCATATCTGTCCAGATATTCCTGTCCGAATCCGTCTTCAATGCTATAGCTGTTCCGCCATGCAAGTACCAAACTCGCGTCCATCAATGTCTGAAACAACGATCGCGCCTCAGGCAACAACAGGTGCTCCATCTCAGATAAAGAATTTATCGCAGGATGATGTCGGGGAGACACTTCAATGCGATCTAAATTCTCAAACAACGGCTTTGACAGACTGTGCAGCGCAGCATTACCATAATCTTTTGTAAAATCTTTAATCGCTGACAGTAATTTGTCCTGTAAAACAAGGATATTCTCCATTTTCATCACCAGTCAAATAGCCAGACACCAGACCGTCGAAATCAGCATGACAACATCATATTTAGCTAATCAATGCTGATGTCCACCCACTCCATGCGCATGTCCATGAGCCAACTCTTCGGCTGAAGCTTCCCGTACATCCTGAATCTCGATTTCAAATCTCAGGGTCTTTCCCGCCAGTGGGTGATTGGTATCCACATCAACATTGAATTTGCCAACTTTCTTAATTACTACCTGCCGTGGTCCATCCTGGGTATTCACCTGGAAAACATCGCCTACCCGAGGCTTTTTGTTCGGCATCAGGTGTTTCACAGGAACTCTCTGAAACGCGTTGTCCTGCCGTTCCCCGTAAGCCTGATCTGGAGTAAGGGTCACTTCCACGTTATCTCCTGCTTGCTTACCTTCCAGGGCGGCTTCCAGTCCCTCAAACAAACCGTTCCTGCCATGCATATACAACATGGGATCCGAATCATTTGAGTCTTCGAGCAACTCACTGCCTTCAAAAAGCCTGTAATGGAAAGAGGCCACCTTATCTTTGTCAATCTGCATATTTGTTTGGTTTTTCATAAAGATATAATTGTTATCCTTTATTTTATTCGAATTTCACATTGTTCCGAGAAAGGAAACTCGAAAAATCTCTGAACTGGAAATTAAGCTAAACGGTCGATTATGATTTTACAAGCACATGAGCCATAGGAAGTGCAGCCAAAGCAACCAGAGCGAGTAGCCACATAGCCATATCCAGGCCGACATAATCTGCGGCAACGCCTAAGAGCAACGGGCCCACCACAGATGAAATGCTGGATAGAGTATAAATCAGCGAATAACCCCTAGACTGCTTATCATGTTCAACGAACTCCGATACAGATCCGTAGGTCACCGTTGACGTACCCTGGGTAACCAGCCCGATTAAAGGTAGAAAAATCAGCAACGGTGTGAGAGGAAGCATTACCAATAATGCGATACCAATAACATTTAACCCCTGGACCACAACAAATGTCATGCGGTCACCGTATTTGCCGGCTAAAAATCCACAAACAAATTTCCCCACCATTCCACCGATTAAAGCAATGACCACAGCAAAAGAGGCTAGCGTTTCTCCACCTCCCTTATCCAGAACAATAAAAGCCAGAAAAGTTAAGAATACCGCCTGAACCAAACTATCGAGAAACACCACTGTTCCAAGAATCGAAAAACTACGGGGGTGTTTTATTCCCCAGCCTTTGAATTGCGATGTTGCGGATCCCAGAGCGGAATCTAAAGGTTCGTCGACTTTTTCTGAAAACTCAATTCTCTCCTCCTCCCGGGATTCATAACTTCTTAGAATCCTCCATACAATCAACCCGAAAGCCATGGAAGATAGCGCTAACAAGACAAGCACTGCATTCCAGGCAAAACCGACACCAATCCCCGCACTAAAAAATGCTGTAAACGTTAATTTTCCGGCATCACCTGCGGAATTGTAGATACCCAGCGCGCGACGACGAGCTTCCTTCTGGAATGATCTGACCACCACAGCAGAAGATAGGGAGTGCTGAAAACCCGCACCAATCCCCGCAACTAACAAACATACCGCAATCAAAAAAAACTGCGGCGAAAATGCCAACCCCAAGTATCCAGAACCCGCACATACGAGACCAAACGACAGGAGTTTACGCTCGCCGGTTTTTTCTGAGAGAATCCCCGCAGGAATCTCGACAGCCGACATGGCAGAATGACTCACCGCCCGTAAAAAACCCACCTGAGCATAGTTCAGATTGAACAACTGGGCCAAAACAGGCAGCAGCACGTACTGCAGCGCCACCATTCCATCCTGAATCGCATGCGCTCCACAAGAAGCTACCAGTGCGTTGGCACCCGTTTTATTCGATTTTTTCATCATAAAAGACGGACAACTTGAATTGACGAAGACTGGCTTTAAAATAGTACTGAGATATTACAAGTTATGGCAAATAATCTTTAAAAACAGAAAAAACCTCGTAGTACAGCCGATGCTTGAATCTGGCCGTTTTCTCCAGAAGCCAGTCCGGATTAACCCAGTCAAATCGACGGAATTCTCTATCCTGAGCCTTATTTGCATCGGGTAATGGTCCCAGATACTCCAGCAAAAACCACTTCTGCCGCTGGCCGATATAAGTCTTGCCATTCTTTTCCAATGGCTTTCCGAGTTTATAACCGAGCCACTCATCATGCTCTCTCAGCAATCTTGTATCGGCAAACTCTAGCGTGGTCTCTTCTACCAGTTCCCTTTTCATCGCCTCTTCCGGGGATTCAGAATGGTCTATCCCTCCCTGAGGCATCATCCATTCACCCGGATAATGATAAGCCTCACCCGCCATTATTTTATGTTCCGCATTGACCAGCATGATTCCGACATTTGCTCGAAACAGGGAATCATCAAAAATGTTCTGGTTTTTAATCATGGGGATGTCTGGATTAACTGTCGAAAATAGTACTGTCGAAATAAGCACGCTATCTGGTTATGATTAAATGCGCAATTCAAAATCAACAATAATAGGAAGATGATCACTGGCAACTTTGGCCACCTGATGACGACAGGCAATGGCATTTTCAAGCCTTAACCCGCCGCGGAAATAAATCCTGTCAAGGCCACCCCTCGGAGCGAATGAAGGATAGGTTTTAATAGGCCGGGTTCGAAAATTGGTTTCTCTGTCGGTAGCGCAGGTCATGGCCATTCCCTCAACAAAAAATGCACGAAGTCGCGACAGCCAGTCATTAAAATCGCCACCGATTATACAGGGCGCCTGCTCCCCTATTGACTGAAATTCGCGGGAACGAAACAAGATTCCGGCCTGTCGTTGTCTTTCTAATGGGGACAATCCAAGATGCAGATTAAACACCTCAAGAAAAATTGGCTTAGAACCGCTACCTGGTAATTCAATTGTAGTATGCTGACAACCTCGGGCTTTATTATTCAATACTGTCAAGTCAATATTCCGGTCACGAATAATAGGATGTCGACTCAAAGTTACGTTTCCATATTGCCCCCTCCTTAAGTTAACGTTATAGCCGGCGACAAATTCTGTATACCCCAGTGTTTCTGCAATATTCTTAGCCATATCCATTTCACGGGACCGTGGCACACCCTTATCGACTTCCTGAAGAAGGACAATATCCGCATCATGATCTGCAAGAACACGAATTATCCTCTCGGGCTGAAATCGCCGGTCCATACCTATTGCCCTATGAATATTATAAGTAATGACTCGAATTTTCATCGACTCTATATCTATACCTGTTGTTTAGTTTATTAAAGTATTAGTAATTTACTGACCGAACTAAAGCCAAAGCGCTATCTCACTGTAATAAAAATGTAATATTTGATTCACAAAGTATAAACATTACATTCTTAAAATTCGCGCCACTTAAACATTAAACAGTGGATTTAGAAAATGACTCAGCTTCCAAAATTTGCAGTAATGACTGCTTTAGCCGCCGCAATATCTCTTGGTTCAACAGAACAGGCTCATGCAGGCCGAGACTATATTCAGATTGTCGGATCTTCCACAGTCTATCCTTTTGCCACAGTGGTTGCTGAAAAATTCGGGAAAACCACAGATTTCAAGACCCCGATTATAGAGTCAACCGGGTCAGGTGGTGGAATGAAATTATTCTGTGCCGGTGTCGGAGAGCAGCATCCCGACATCACTAACGCTTCGCGCAGAATTAAATCTTCAGAATTTGTAAAATGTCAGGCCAACGGCGTCACCGATGTAATCGAAGTCAAAGTCGGCTACGACGGCATTATTATCGGAAACTCAAACGAAGCCGGTCAGCTTGAACTCTCTCGCAGAGATATTTTTCTGGCTCTGGCTAAACAGGTACCCAATCCTGACGGAAGTGAAGATCTGGTAAACAATCCGTATACCACATGGCAGGACGTGAATTCAGAATTGCCTGCAATCAAAATTGAAGTACTTGGCCCCCCACCAACATCCGGAACCCGGGATGCATTTGCAGAGCTTGCACTGGAAGGTGGTTGTAAAAGTTTTGACTGGGTTAAGTCGATGAAGAAAACCGATAAATCTGCCTACAA
>JAIBDK010000163.1 GCA_024679435.1 Gammaproteobacteria bacterium
AGGACGTTTCCTGCCGGATTTCCTATAGACTCACAGAAAACTGCTTTAGTTTTGTCGTCGATTAGAGAACCCAGTGTGTCGAGATTTTCTGGGTCGGCAAATCGGGTGGTGATGCCCATTTGCGGTAACGTATGGGCAAACAGATTATAGGTTCCACCGTAAAGTGTAGACATTGAAACGATATTATCTCCTGCCTCAGCAATGGTCTGGATCGCATAAGTGGTCGCTGCCTGGCCGGAAGCCAGGGCCAGGCCGGCTACACCCCCTTCCATATCCGCAATACGTTGCTCAAGAACATCACTAGTGGGATTCATTATTCGGGAGTAAATATTTCCTAGCTCTTTCAGATCAAACAGATCTGCACCGTGTTGGGTGCTGTCAAATGCAAAGGCTGTCGTTTGGTAGATTGGAACCGCTACGGCATTGGTCGCTGGGTCCTGTTTAAATCCTGAGTGAATGGCTTTAGATTCAATTTTCATATTCTTGTCCTGTTCTAATTGTTAACTTAAAGACGGCAACACCGTTCTAAGAGCGAGGCGGGCGATGTAGTTCCGCCAACTAGCAAGTAACTAAGGAAATCAAGAATATACGGCACGCATTAAAATGTCTATCGCGGATTTTCCCCGGTCGGCAGGTAGAGCCAATTTAAATTAGTACGTTGAGGGGGCGTCAGGAAGGATGTTTGGCAAATCTGCGCGTAATCCAGCGCCAGAAAAAGCTGGAAGGCAGATGGTTGCCTGTTGCCGTGTAATGCAGGGTCTCCCGGGATGTCAGTATTGAGTTGATTTTTGATTTGGTCGAGATATTGCCTGCAAAAAGTATTCGGTCATGGGGATAGATCAGGGTTTTATCGTCCGGCAGAATAATTTCCATACCATCGCGCTGAATCATTAACGCGATGCAATCGAGTTTTTCTTTTCTGTTAGAAGGTTCTCTGATCAGATAATGCAGGTAAATATTTTCACCCTGATCAAAACGCTGCATGACAGCATGGGCATTGATGTTGCTGATCGAGATGACCCATGAATAAGGATTGTTATTATCTATGCAAGGCGAAAGGCTTTGGATCACGGAGTCGATCCAATCCTCTTCCTGATCTTTAATTATGGCAAGAAAACGACTGGTCAACGGGCTAGTGATTTTGGCGAGCAGACTCGAGGCAATCAATACGCTGTTACTGGTTACAAGATTAAGGTTGGCGGCCTCGAACATTTGCCTGTTTGCCGAAAGCTGCTGCCTGGCTATGGTGAATATATCCGGATTAAGTTCCCGCGCAGTAACCAGAATTGAAAGATTATTCACGTCATGATCTGTGCCGGCGATGATGCCAACCGCTTTATGTATTTCAGCCGCCACAAGCGTGTCCGCCTCGGTACCCCGACCCTTGATCGATCCTTTGGGTGCGCCGGTACTTTCCAAATCCAGCTCGATCACCGCCACTGGTAACCCGTGTTGCAGCAGTTTTTCATGAACTGCTTTACCAAAGCGGCCGAACCCACACAATATCCAACGCCCTTTGGGTGGATAGACGGGCTCGGTTAATGGAGAATTATAGGAAGATGACAGCCATTTGTGTAACAGATATCGATGTGGTGAAGTTAACGCAGTAGAAAAGAATTCGGCAAAGATGTCATAGGGGTTGACAATATAGTCTGTTCCAAATGAGGCCATATTTTTTGCGGTATCGTGGTGTTCTGCCCAACAATATACCTTTAGAGCGGGGTTTAGAAGTTTGCTGGCAATAGCTATTTTCAGGTTCACCTCGTCATCCCGGGTAACTGCAATGATACCTTTGCAGGATTCACCTGTAATACCTGCCCAGACTAGCGTGTCTGAGTCTGCGGCATTGCTGTTGAGATGAGGAACTTCTCGCGGAAGATTCTCCAGTTCGAGCTCGTTGATTCGATTAATGTCTTTATCAATGACGACGCAGTCGAGGTCCTGACGAATGAGGGCATCGACTATTTGTCGTCCGGTTTCACCGTATCCACAAACAACATAGAAAGAAGTTCTTATTTTTTTGACCTGCCGTACGAAGGTGTTTCTGGTCACAGCAGCTTGAAACAGAGGGGCTTGCAGAAGAGTTAGTAATGTACCGATTGCGTATAACCAGGAAATGACCGATGCATAGATCGTAAACAAGGTCCACAGCCTCTGAGCATCCGTGAAGGGATAGGGAATTTCTCCAAACCCGATTGTGGAGCCCATAAAACTGACGAAGTAAAAGGCATGGAAAAAGTCCATGCTCCACAGTTCACCCGTATCGTCTCGACCCGGGATAAGTACAAAACCCAGAACAGAGATTGCATAAGCCAGTATCAGCATGATCAACGGCGTGCGCATTCTGCGCAACACCAGATAAATGATATGATGCAAGGTAGGTTGCCGACTGCTTATTATCGTTACTTCGCGCTTGGAATCAGTTCCTGTGTAGTGTTGTTTCCACTGTAAGTATTACCACGGAAACGATATTGGCCAACAATGCTCCTCCGGAAAGAGAGACGATACTGGCCAGGGCATTTCCACTTAACGGAGCAGACATTCCGTACACGGCTATTCCCCAGACCAGGCACGCCGCAACAAGTTGGAGGTCGGCTACCAAACTGGAAGCAAGGAGGACCACGCCTACGTGAGAGCGATCACCAAATTTCATTAACGTTGCAATCAGACTGACTACGAGCGCCGCAAATAATTCAAAGGGGTTGTGGTGGTCGGGATTGGAAAAGTCGCCGATAAAAAACCCGAAATTCAAGGTCAGTGCGAGTAGAATAAAAAACGCGAATAAAACTTTTTCAAAATTCATTGTTGGCTTTCCGATTATTCCCGAACGGATTGTCCGGGTGGTTTTCGTTTAGGTCTTGATGCACTGTTTGATGTTCAAGGGAGTGATCCATTTCAAGTGCAGGGGCTCCATGAGTAAGTTCGCCAACCGTTTTTGCAGGAACCCCGGCGACGGTGAGATAATCAGCAACGTCTTCAAGTACAACACTGCCGGCACCAATTTTGGCGTTTTTCCCGATAGATACATTGCCGAGAATTTTGGCTCCTGCGCCGATCAGTACACCACTCTGCACTTTAGGATGGCGATTACCGGTGGCCTTTCCGGTGCCCCCTAGAGTAACTTCGTGAAGCATCGAAACATTATCTCCAACTACTGCTGTTTCTCCGATCACTATTGAAGTTGCGTGATCAATAAGAATACCGTTTCCAATTTTTGCTGCGGGGTGAATATCCATGTCAAAAACTTCACTGACAAGGCTTTGTAAATACAAAGCCAGATTCTGATGAGCGTGGTACCAAAGATAATGTCCCACACGGTAAAGCTGGAGCCCCTGAAAGCCTTTATAATATAGGAACGGAATCGAGTAGCGCCCGCAGGCCGGATCTCGTTGACAAAAAGCCAGTAGATCCTGTTTTGCAGATTGGATGATCCGGTGATCGTTATCAAACGCTTCGAAAATTAAAGTTTTAAGTTCAGTTTGGTTTAGAAATCCAGAGTTCAGTCTTGATGCAAGAACCGCGGCAAGCGAACTTGCAAACCCTGGATGTTCAAGGATTGCCTGTTTTAAAAAATTCTCGAGCAGAGGTTCACTGTGCCGGGCTTGCTCTGCTTCCCTGCGTAAAGCGGGCCAGATTCCAGAGGTGTCTGTGGGAGGTTGATTGGTTGAGTCATCCATGGATAAAAGTATAACAAATATACTGAATAGACTTGGAGTGATTATGTGTTAAAGATGGCGTAAATTTGAGTTGAAATGCAACCAATCTTCCAGATTGGGTCACGATAATAAAAAGCCAGCTAAACGGGGTAAAAAAAATGCACGTCCTTGTGCGAGTTGAGTGAGGAAGAAGTGGAGCTTTAATTGCACCGCGCAGTGACAAAAATTTGTTTATTTATCCTGATTGTATTAAACAATAACGTCTTGTGATTTCAGTTAAGCCCTCATAGAAACAACAATAAATTGTGATTTTTTGTCTCGTTCTACCAGTAAGAGTACCGAGTCTTTGTTGTCTTTTCTGGATTGCTTAATGGCATCAGTCACATCAACAGGGACGGTAACGTCTGACTGATTCACTCGCCGTATGATATCTCCCGGCTTTAAGCCTTTTTGTGCCGCACTACTGTCCGGCTCGACGTGAATAATTATCACCCCTGCTGCTTGTTCATCCAGGTCATAGTTGTTCCGGATTTCTTTGTCAACACTGGCAAGTTTAAGACCCAGAGGAATGGGGTTTTTATCCGCTGGGAGTGCGCTGGCGAGCCTCGGTTCTTCGTTGACAGCGATGCTCACATTAATGGTTTTGTAACTGCTGTTTCGCCAGACCTTCACCTTGACCTTTGAGCCATTTGAAGTCATGGCCACAAACCGCGGTAGGTCCCGCATTTTTGAAAGGGTTTTGTCATCATAAGAAACAATTACGTCGCCGGCTTCCAGGCCTGCTTGATCTGCTGGACTGCCTTCAATAATTTGAGTGACAAGCGCGCCGTCATCATTTTCTATTCCCAGGCTTTCAGCGATTTCGGCGGTTAATGCCTGAATATGTACGCCCAGATATCCTCGTTCAACAACACCGGAATCCGCTAGCTGACTAATGACACTTTTGGCCATAGTGGATGGGATTGCAAAGCCAATTCCAACACTGCCGCCGTTTGGGGAATAAATGGCGCTGTTCACTCCGATCACTTCACCTCGTGTGTTGAACAGGGGCCCGCCTGAGTTTCCACGATTGATAGAAGCATCAATCTGGATAAAATCATCAAGGGGTCCGGAGCGAATGTCTCTTCCCCTGGCAGAAATAATTCCACTTGTGGTGGTCCCGCCGAGGCCAAACGGGTTACCAATGGCAACTACCCAATCCCCCACTTGTGCTTGATCTGAATCACCAAAAATAACGTAGGGAAGCGGGTGGTCTGTTTTTATTTCAAGTAAAGCCAGGTCTGTTTTGCTGTCAATCCCTTTTAGGGTTGCGGGCACGCGGGTGCCATCTTCAAAAACGACTTCGATGGAATCAGCATTCTTGATAACATGGTTATTCGTAACCACTAAGCCATCAGAATCTATAATAAATCCAGATCCTACCGCAGTGGTTTTTCTCTCGTAGGTTTCCTGTTGGCCTTGGCTATTCTGTCGTTGTGGAATTTGACCGAAAAACTTTCTAAAAAACTCTTCCATTTGTGGCGACTGTTTATTAAGTCCGGGTGTGTTGCCGGCAGATTGTGTTGTCCCGGTTACCGAAATGTTGACGACAGCGGGCCTTACCGCTTTGACTAAATCTGAAAATCCGTCATTAACATTGATGTCTGCAAGATTGATTGCAGAATGCGCTGGATCAGATTTGGCGAAGCCTTGATTAACTGGGGATAGGACTGTGGTCGCAATGGCCGCTGTCAATAATGTAGCTATTAAGAGGCTTCGCCTGGTCGGTGTTTGTTTGCAATGATCTTGTAAATTCGGGGCGGAAACTGCTATTGATTTCATAGTTGAAAATCACCTCAATGTTTATATTGAGTGTGATTTAAGCAGATGTTTCCTTGCTCAAAGATGAATGGCCAATTAAAAAATTGTAATTAAAACCAGGGAACTTTTGCAGTTAAATTTTGTAAGTCAGACTGTCATTGGGGCTGCTGTTAATGGAAACGATCAGAAGGTGTAGACGATATTTCCGGCGAGTATTGTATGCACTACTTTTCCTTCGAGTAGTTCTCCTACAAGAGGGGAGTTTCTGCCTCGGCTTTGCATGGTTTCGCTGTCAAGCTTCCAAGTTATATCAGGATCAAATATACATA
>JAIBDK010000394.1 GCA_024679435.1 Gammaproteobacteria bacterium
AATAACTTCCTGAAGACGATCATCATTTCTAGGATGCGATGCATAAACACCATGATATACCCGTGGCTCACGACCTTCATCCTGCGCCCGCCGCAATTCAAATTCTTCCTGATCTTTTAGAATACCGACCACACCCAGCATCTTGTCAGGGTCATAACCCGTGCGAGCCAGATACTCTGCACCGAGTCTGTCAGCTTCGAGCTCGTGTTGCCTGCCGTATCCGCTCACCAACGCCCCACCCAACTGACTAGAGGCCTGAGCCACCTGTTCGCTCCCCGTTGCCATTGTGGCAAGCACACTAATAACACTAGCAGCGGTCTGAGCACCATGCTGACGGACTCCGTGTCGGGCGGTAACATGGCCAAGCTCATGACCCAGCACACCCGCCAATTGCTCTTCGTTGTTCATGTAAGCCAAGATTCCGCGGGTGATATAAATATACCCCCCGGGCAGCGCGAATGCGTTGACCTGAGGAGAATCCAGCAAGGTAAACGTATATTCTATATGTCCTCTATGGCCGGCTACCGCAAGCTTCTGCCCGATCTTTTCAACATAGGCCTGAAGTACCGGGCTTTCATATTCTTTATACTGCTTCATCACTTCAACGTGATTCTGCTTCCCCATGGCAATTTCCTGCTCTTCAGACATCAGCACAAAATCAGACTCTCCGGAAACCGGATTAGTGGCACAACCGGTCACCATCAACAAACACGCCACAAGTCTGGCGACCTTAAAAAAGTCTGTTTTTAACGTTCTCGGGATCGCAAAAATTGCCTGATAGGGTGTCTTTAAAATGACCATTGTAAATTGATTTGCCATAGCCGATATAATACTCCAATTTACGTTATTCTTTGATCTCATTCGTTAATCCGAGTCGCAGCACAAGTCTTGCCTGAAAAACCATTATCAGCTCATATAATCTAGAATTTGAAACCTTCGGAAAACCTTTTGATCAAAGACGATACAGCTATCCATATTCAGGTTCTTTCCGGCATCGATGAAGCCCCGCCTGTTCAATGGGACGCGCTAATTCGGGCGAATTATCCATTTTTAAAACACGCTTTTCTTGGAGCCATGGAACGATTTGATTGTGTTGGCGAAGACGTTGGATGGATACCCAGGCATCTGTGTTACTTTCAAGATGACACCTTACTGGCAGCCATGCCACTTTACGAAAAACACAACTCCTGGGGCGAGTTTGTTTTTGATCATGTCTGGGCTGATGCATATCATCGGCAGGGCATCGAATATTATCCCAAACTACTCAATGCGATACCGTTTACCCCCGCTACAGGACAACGCTTGTTAATCGATAATCGTAGCTCAGAACAAGCCAACAAAGAGATCGCCCAAATTCTGATCAGTGGAGCCAGAAAGCTGGTAGAGAAAGGGAAATACAGCGGTATCCATTGCCTATTTCCAGACACTACTGACTTCGATTTAATAAGCAGCCCGGAATCAGTATTCAGAAATGACTGCCAGTTCCACTGGCATAATAGAAATTATGGTCACTTTGATGATTTTCTCAGCACTCTCAAATCAAGGAAAAAAAAGAAAATCCGACAGGAGCGCCGCAAGGTACGGGATGCAGGATTATCCATCCGCTGGCTAGACGGCAATGAAGCCACTGAGCGTGACTGGACAGAGTTTACCCGCGTGTATCGTCAGATTTATGACCGGAAATACGGCATGCCGGCATTCAATCAATCTTTTTTTGTGGAGGTTGCCGAAGCGATGCCGGATCAAGTGCAATTGGTTTTGGCGGAAAGCCAAGGGGCCGTGGTCGCCGGCGCATTAATGTACTGCGACGAGACGACACTTTATGGCCGGCACTGGGGTTGCAACCAGTATGTGGATTCTCTGCATTTTGAACTATGCTACTACCAAGGGATCGAATTCTGTATTCGCAACGGCCTGAAAAAATTTGACCCCGGTGCTCAGGGAGAACACAAAATCGCGCGGGGATTTTTACCCACGGCCACTCGCTCCTTGCACTGGATGGCCCCTGGCCCCTTTAATGATGCGATTCGCCAGTTCGTCGAACACGAACAGAAAGGTGTGCAGCAATACATTGATGCGGTAGCAGAGCATTCCCCGTACAATTGTGATTGATGAAGTTCAACTCTCTAATAAGCGTTTGTAAACGAATTCGCAAAAACCTAGAAGACAAGCCGCCGGCGGAGCAGTTTCGACTTGGTACTTACTGGGGTGTTATTACGCTATCGATTCTGATACTCGGATTTTCCATCTATCATGTCCAGAACATTCCGACTGAAATCCGATCTGAAATAGGCCTCGCCCTTAGCAAACGTCCATGGACAAATGACTTTGTGGTTGTCGACGGCCGAGATATCTATCTTAGAGGCACCATTGAACCTTTTTCGGGCATTGAAAGTGAAATGGCCATAATTTCTGAAATCTCTGGTGTTCAGAATGTCTTCTCCATGCTCGAAGAGGAGCCGAAGCTTTCAGCACATATCCTTATCCAGATATCTCAGGGACAATTACTCGTGGAAGGCCAACTCAATGGCAATATTCTGGAGCAAACAATTCAAAGCCTCGAAAGCGCCTTTCCCGATTTGATTATCCGGGACCGAATCCGGATTGATGACAGGCTGGGAAGACCCCTCTGGATTGAAGGATTCGGGAGCAGCCTGAAAAGCCTGGGGAATCTTGAAGAATTTCAGATCAACGGCTGGCGAGACCGACTTGTTCTCACCGGACTGGTTGACAGCGATGTCAAACGACGAAAGCTCGGCTATACCG
>JAIBDK010000485.1 GCA_024679435.1 Gammaproteobacteria bacterium
GAAAAAACACGGTTCCGAAAATCACAATCCGATACGTCGCCACAGAATCCTCGAATATTTGGGTTTTCTGAATAATTGATAAGATCCTGCGCGGTTTTTCCAATGCGCTCAGAAATATCAACCATCGCCAGTGCTTTGGCGCCATTGTCTAAAAGTTTTATAGCGGTTGCCAGGCCAATGCCCCCCGATGCGCCGGTAACAATGGCTACTTTGTTTTCAATTTTCATTTGTTAAAAGGCTAAAGTTCGAATTTACAGACGGATTTAATCATATCGAAGGTGAAATCGGTTGTTAAAGATGGCGTCAACGATAATTATGACACTCAAAATTTAAGCCATCTGTTATAATCCGCGGTTTTTTAGGGTTCGATCTGGCTAAAGCAATAGAATTGGTGTTTTAACGCGGATTCCTCATGTTGTTTTTATTGGTTTGGGGCAGATTAAATAATACTTCCAAATTTTTGAGGTTAAGGCATGACAGATGATCATGTGGATAGTAAACGTCGCCGTTTACTGACTATAGCAACTACGAGCGTAGGGCTCGTCGGCGCCGCAGGTCTCGCGGTTCCTTTTGCAGGCAGCCTTTCGCCCAGTGAAAAAGCCAAAGCAGCGGGCGCTCCCGTCGAAGTTGATATCAGTAAACTCGAATCAGGTCAGCAGCTAACCGTTGAGTGGCGTGGCAAACCGGTCTGGATTATCCGGCGCTCGCCGGAGATACTGGAGCTGTTGCCCAGTATCGATAGCCGATTATCAGACCCAAATTCTGAAGCAGGCCAGCAGCCTTTGTATGCCCAAAACGGCTTTAGATCCATCAAAGATGAAATTCTGGTCCTGGTGGGGATATGCACTCATCTTGGATGTTCTCCAAAGTATCAGCCTGAAATTGGTCCGGTTGAGTTTGATAATGACTGGAAAGGCGGATTTCTGTGTGCCTGTCATGGTTCAAAATTTGATCTTGCCGGACGTGTGTTCAGCGGGGTGCCTGCACCAACTAATCTGGTTGTTCCCCCTCATCAGTATCTAACGGATGATGTCTTGATAATTGGTGATGATGGAGGCGTGGCCTGATGAGTTTAATGACCTGGATTGATGAGCGGTTTCCGGCAACCAAGGTTGTAAAGGAGCATTTTACTGAATATTACGCACCGAAGAATTTTAATTTCTGGTATTTCTTCGGCAGTCTGGCGCTGGTAGTGCTCATTCTGCAGATTGTCACCGGTATTTTGCTGGCGATGAACTACAAGCCTGATGCAGAACTCGCTTTTGCTTCCGTCGAGTACATTATGCGAGATGTCTGGGGCGGCTGGTTTGTGCGATACATGCATTCCACTGGCGCGTCGATGTTCTTTGTGGTGATTTACTTGCACATGTTCCGTGGCTTGCTTTATGGTTCCTATCGGAATCCCAGAGAATTGATCTGGATTTTCGGCATGGTGATTTACCTGGCGATGATGGCGACCGCCTTTTTTGGCTATCTGCTGCCCTGGGGGCAAATGTCTTATTGGGGTGCTCAGGTTATTGTTAATCTGTTTGAAACCCTGCCAATAGTTGGCGGTGCGTTGTC
>JAIBDK010000291.1 GCA_024679435.1 Gammaproteobacteria bacterium
CGAATGTCGTTGTGGTCGCCTCGGCAGTGTTAGCGCATTGTCGGGGCTTGTAAATCCCGCCCTTCATCCCCTCCACTTGATTGGGATAGTGTGAACCGCTATGGTGAGCTATAACGTAACAACAACCATAGAAGCGCTGCCCAAAAGCCAAGACATAGCAGTGTCAGCCCGGCATAAACTCTAAGCAATGGTACTTTTTTTCTCAAAAGAATTAATTTCATTGTCATGGATACGCAGTTACGACGAACCTGGATTACCGGGAATGCTGTTCACAAGATTATTTACATGCATGGAATGGTTCGTAAAAATAGTTTCTTTGCTCTCGTACCCGCCTTTTTCAATTGGGCAGGCCGGGTCTCTGCAGGAAGACGTCATCGATCCACATATTCACTATGTTTACCAGGCCCCAGTAAATTACCCTCCGAGACAACAAAAACACTGGTAAATACGACCTGTTTTGATGTCAGAAGTAGCCTGTCCATTTCATAAATACCTGTCGTTAAACCCACAGGACCTCACTATTGATAAATTTTGGCCGCCGCTAGTCCCGACACCCTATAAAGTTATCCCTCAACACCAGGCTTGCATGAAATGTGACGGGCATCACGATAACCTTAGAGAAATAAGGGGATATTCAGTAAACCGGAATATTCCTGGTTGTATTATTTTTTGCTTAGGATTAGCTTGCAGGAAACGGCCCCATGTTTTCCCCCGGAAGGTAGCTGGCCGGCCAAACCTGCTACATAGCAGCCCCGCCATTGAGCGGGGTTTTTTTTGTCTGTCAGGTTTTCTAAAAACGAACAACAATCATTTGAGTTTAACCCCACTGAAAATACGTCGGTTTAAATAAATGATTGCCAGACTCCCGAAACGATACTGCTCAATTCGCTACCGAGAACACCATGCTGGCAACCACGACTGTTTTATACAGGGGAAGGGCCGGAAGTCGATAATCCCGACGCGCCAAATGATTATCCCATATAGCTCACCGTGTCTGTCAAATCGGAGATCGGATTTCGGTTAGCGAGTTGCAGACGACTGATTCGGTTAACAATCCTGGCTGCCAAACGTAATTTCTCACTATATCGTGTTGTATTTGACTGAAATTTACCCTGTTTGGGTGATGCTGGGCAGATATCTCTTAAGATATCGTACGTTCTGGGAAAATCTATCAAGGGAATGGTGCGCAGGATGGAAAATATTAAATCAAGCATGAAAAAGCATTTAAAAAACTACTTCGTTATTGCTTTAGGGATCTTGGGCTTAATCAATGCCAGCGTCACCTACGCTGGCAGCGTAATAGAATATGCATTCGCAGGCCCTGGCCTTGAAGATGCTATTTTCGAACCAGCTGATGATTCAGAGCATCCCAGCGAATTTTTTTATGACAAGATATTTGCAGAGGCCGAGTACATCGACTTACTCATGCTTGTCGGTAACAGTCCACCAAATGGAGATAGTAACTCTCATCCGGTAACAATTTCTGAAAGGATTTTCAACGCAACCGGTATCGTATGGACAGACTATCACCTGGAATTAGGTTTCGTTGAATTCCTGGAATTTTGCGACGATGATGACGATAGTTGTGATGGCGAGGAAATACCTGGTTACGAATTTACCACCGCTGTTTCTGAATTAGCATTTACTGATTTGGATCAGGACACGTTTGCTAGCGAAGAACTAAATCCTGAAAGTAATCCCAATAGCATATGGCTCGATAACGGGTTTGTCGGGGATGAGGCCGAATTTGACCTGCAATTAGTTTTTAACTTGCCTGATTACGCCGATGTATTGGAATTTGCAACGCTATTCGATTTCGAGTTTGAAGGTGACTGTTTCGAAATAGGGTGTTACGTCATCGCACTACGCCAGTTTCCTTCTATTGGTGACGTCACTCCACCTAATCCAGTCCCGGTACCGGCATCCTTCTGGCTATTCGGTACGGCACTGATTGGCTTCATCGGTATCTCTCGCAGAAGAAAGATCGCTTAAGAATTACACCAAACCGAAAATAAAAACTCGCCACCAGGCGGGTTTTTTTATGCTTGCCGAATTGTCACGGGAAGCTTTACACCGCGATACCCATCTGCCTATCTCCTGACGTCAAAATTGTTAATCCGCCAGAACATTGAGAATTCACATAACAGAAAATGTAAACGTGTTGATTTTACCTTTCTATTTTGCCCGCTAAATTGATGTTTTAACCAAAAACCGGAAGTGAGGACTGGTTTCTATTTTACTTCCTGGAAGGATTACCGGAAGTACGGAGCCCAGTGCGAGTAATTGTAAACGAGAGGCTATGTCTGAAACAGGCTGTTATCGGGGTTGTTTACGCCGTTCCTGGGGATTCTTGTTCCTGACCTTTTGTTTCAGGTCCTTTACCTCGTTAACGGTTAACAGGCCGGCAGCAAATGATCGATAGATATAACTGTCAATCCTCTTGATTAACCGCCTGCGCTCCATTCGATAAGGATAAATCACTGTGCCCATGCGAACATGATACCGGATTTTAAATTCAATTTTCCAGTTTACAGGGAAATGCCTTGTAAAACGCGTTCATCACAAGGCTGGCAGCGGCAAGATGCAGGCTTTGCGGGTTTTCATTGGCGTATTGGGTAAACACTTTACGCAACTGATCCTGGGTTGCATCTTTAGGGGCACAAAATTTCGGTTCCTGCAGGTTTTTCCAGTATACGAGCGCATTATGTGCGTCAGATATACCGGCCAAATAGGTCATACAATAAGCTTGCTCGACCGCTTTTTTACTCTCACAGTCGGCCAGTACTCCCCCTGCTGAATAATAGTTTGCCTGTGTTGTACTGATTCCCGACATGGCCAGTAAGCTCACAAAAACCATCGTCCTGATTATCACCTGATACTACCCCTGGGCATTGTGGTTATGCGTGGAGTATACACAATTGAAAATGTGCTTAATGGAAAGGAGAGGGCGCTAAACAATAATTTCGGAGCTGGCGTTATCCCTTAACAGATCGCAACTCAGCGGCATTTGGAGATCGACATTCCGAAAAACTATCGTTGATACAGAGTTATCTATTGTTCGTTGGTCGATCCGGGTGAAATTCGTAAAGTCTGTGCTGCTATTGTTTTGGCTTTACTCACAGGGAAATGCCTGGTTCAAGGCACTAACGACTACGGTACTTGCGGGGAAATTAAGTCTTTCAGGATGTTGTTTGGCATACTTGATGTAAACATCCTTTAAGTCTGCCAGTTTTACCTCCTCGGGCAGGCAGTATTTTTTGGCACCCAGTTCGTTCCACGCATCCTGCACCCCGGCCAGGTAATGAATACACCTCAAATGTCCCTGCTCACAGGAATACAGTATGTCATTACCATCGTAAATCGCAGCAGCGTTAGCCATACCCATAGCAGACATTGACATTACGCTTGCAATGACAAGTTTCCGGAGTTTCATTTTCATCGATCTTACCGCTTCTGCTGGATTAGTTAAGTTCCATCCTGACAAAATTATTCCATTCATCAATGGCAACATTTGCTGCTTCCTGGTGTTTTTGTATTGCTTCTTCCTGTAAGTCCACAAAATCGTAGAGACATCTTTGATATCGTTGAACTTCGTTATTGAAACTGTCCAGTTCCAATTGAGAATAAAATTTCGATGGTTTATCAGGTTTGGAACAAGAAGGACTCGAACTTGATGTATCCGCCTGCGTTACAGCGCTTACTAATGCAAAGATGATGAAAGCCAATATCCTGGATTTCATGATTTGTACTCCTTGATTCGAAAATTTCATCAGACAAAGTATACACAACTGTATCCCTGCTTATAGGGTATTCGCTAACCCTTATTCTGTTTTTAGCGCCATCGTTTAGCTGCAATGAATTGCTTTACCAGGAGGTCCTGTGAAACCAGTGAGAATACTGCCTGTTTAGATCGTTTTTATGTTTCGCTGCGCTTACTCAACAGCGCGA
>JAIBDK010000374.1 GCA_024679435.1 Gammaproteobacteria bacterium
ACCCTTTATATCTCAATCTACAATATTTTCCTGAGCCTGTTGCAGATTCTGGGAATATTTGGCGGTGACGATTAAGGCTGAAACACAAAAATCCTTTTACCAAAAAAATCAAAAAGCCCCGCCTGGATCAGTTCCCGGCGGGGCTTTTTTGCTTGAAACCTGGAAATTATTAGCGGCTATTCCAAATTCGACCCCCTTTGCTGGATCGCGGGCTTTTGTGGTTGTGGAACAAAGCTCCCCTCCACATACGCCAATACGTTTATTACGCCCATATTTGAAAACCGGATTCGCTTTCTGGAAGTGGTAGGTTGAACGTAGATCATGGAGTCAAAATTTGATTGCTTGATTATTCGCACCGGTTTTTGGGTTGATAGAACCTGGGTCAGCTTAACATCGTTAGAATGAATCAGGGCATAGCGGACATTTGGGTATCGTTCATCCAGAGTGATGACCATATGCAAATGTCGGTGTGTTCCCATCGTTGTGTCAAATGTAAAGGGCAGATCATCAAGCGTGATTACGGGTAGATGGTTTGCATCAAGAAGCGTCACAATCGGATACAGCGCAGAGGAGGGTTTGCGTAAATTCCGACGGGAGACTAAGCTTTCAATTTCCAACAAGATGGTTTCGTCGGTCTCGGGCAAAACCAGAGCTTCTACATAGGTTTTTCCGGAATCCAGATCCAGTATCGGGTCTGCGGCGTCCAGAGAGAGGGTTGCGCGATAATTCTCCGGCAGTATTTTGTATTTGAGTTGGGAAAAACTGGTGCAACAGGGCGTGCCCTGCTCGAGATTAGTGGCTGGTTTGGACACATCCTTGGGATTTGGGTTGCTAACGTGCGAACATCCAGCAACAAGCAGGCACAGAATAAGGGATGTGGAGCGCATCTTTTGGACAATGGGATTCATTGGTGTAAACATAGCAGATTCAATAGAATCATTAAACAATATGATTTACTATCAGACCCAGAAATAATCTTTCTGAAATCTTCGATTCGAGCTCAAAACTGATATGAAAGCCATGATTCTTGCGGCGGGAAAAGGTACCCGTGTGCAGCCCCTTACCTACGAAATGCCTAAGCCTATGATTCCGGTGTTGGGAAAGCCGGTCATGGAGTATCTTATCGAGCAACTTGCTGGTCATGAGTTCAGGGATATTATGGTCAATGTCAGCCATTTGCCGGAACCCATTGAAACCTATTTTGGTGACGGTCGTCGCTGGGGTGTCAATATTGGGTATTCTTTCGAGGGTCATATTGAGAACGGCGAACTTTTTGGCGAGCCATTGGGTTCGGCCGGTGGAATTAAGAGAATCCATGAGTTTGGAGGTTTTTTTGATGATACTTTCATGGTGGTTTGCGGCGACGCTATCATCGATCTCGATCTTACGGATGCAGTCAGAAAACACTGGCAATCTGGCGCTAAAGCCAGCATTGTGGTCAAGGAAGTAGAGCAGGAAAAGTTGCCGAATTATGGTGTCGTGGTCTCCGATGAGGATGGAAATATCACATCTTTTCAGGAGAAGCCGTCTATCGAAGACGCCAAATCAAATTTGGTAAATACCGGAATTTACATATTCGAGCCCGAAATAATAGATCTGATTCCCGAAAACACGGATTATGATATCGGTAGTCAGTTGCTTCCGAGTTTGCTGGCGAAGGGGTTGCCTTTCAAAGCAATCGAATTGCCATTCAGATGGTTGGATATTGGTCGTCTGAGTGATTACTGGTTGGTCAACCAGCAATTGATGAGAGGTTCTATCCGGGGAATGAATATGCCGGGAACCGAGGTTATGCCCCAGGTCTGGACGGGACTGAATGTAAAAATTGACTGGAATGATGTGTTTATTGAAGGACCGGTCTATATCGGATCAAATTCACGCATAGAGGCCGGCTGCGAGATACAGGGACCGACCTGGATTTCTCACGGTTGTTATTTGCAGGGCGGTGCAAAAGTTCACAAAAGTATGCTGTTTGAACATACCTTGATGCGCAATCATGGTGTGGTCCATGATGCGGTGGTTTTCGGAAGGTATTGTGTGGACAAGGACGGAAAACCATTTGACAGTAAGGGAACAGGGCTGGATTGGGTGGGAGACGCACGAGACAAGGCATTAAAATCGCTGAAAAGCGTTTCCTAGGTGTAGAAAATAAGGCTTTTACTATATAATCCGCGCCTCAAAAATTATTGGTGCCGTTCCAATGCCTTTTTACGAATATCAGTGCAAAAATTGCGATCATCGACTCGAAGTTTTGCAGAAAATTTCCGACGAGCCTCTGGTCTATTGTCCGGAGTGCAACGAAGCATCCCTGAAAAAGCTCATCTCCGCCGCCGCCTTTAGATTGAAAGGCACCGGCTGGTATGAAACAGATTTCAAGAACGGCGACAAGAAAAAGGAAAAAGAAAAAGAAAAACCAAAGTCTTCAGGAAGTTCTGCAACCGCAACTGATTCAGCAGGTGGTTCTTCTAAAGGGGCCGCTTCAAGTGATAGCAAGTCTGCGGGGAAAAGCGGCGATTCAGGGAAATCGGCCAGCGCATCATCAACAAAAAGCACCGGAACTTCGGCTTCAACTTAAACTATTCTCGCCGGGAATGTGCGGGTACTGTGGTCAGGAACCTTTCAGGAATAATCTATGCGAACCCATCTATGCGGTAATCTTAATGAATCTCATGTTGATCAAACCGTTTCAATTACCGGTTGGGTGTTAAACAGACGAGATCATGGCGGGGTAATATTTATTGATTTGAGAGATCGTTCCGGTCGTGTTCAGGTCGTTGCCGATCCGGATTATCCTGCTCCCTTTGCGGTTGCAGACAGCTCGCGAAATGAGTTTGTGCTTTCTATTTCGGGTCGGGTTCGCAAGCGTCCGGAAGGAACAGCTAACAACGATCTGTCCACCGGTCAAATTGAGGTTATGGCGGACAGTATTGAATTGCTGAGCCGTTCAGAACCCTTGCCTTTTCAGATGGATGAGGATGAAATTGGCGAAGCCACGCGCTTGAAGTACCGTTTTCTCGATCTTCGCCGACCGGGAATGC
>JAIBDK010000303.1 GCA_024679435.1 Gammaproteobacteria bacterium
CGTCAGAGACATCTCTATATGTTTTTCCTTTCTGAACAACGGAGTTGGCAGGCAACTTGAATTCAGCCATTAGTAAACACGCTCTTTAGGTTCGATATAATCAACTTCATCAGTTAACGTAAAATTGTGAACGGGGCGGTAATCAAGTTCTGGCTCGTCCTCAACATCTTTCTGCCAGGCTAGCGTATGCTTCATCCAGTTTTCATCGTCCCGGTTTGAAAAGTCCTCTCTGGCATGGGCACCACGACTCTCTTTACGATTAATAGCAGAATGAATGGTAACCCGAGCCTGCCTTAGAAGATTATCTAACTCTAAAGTCTCAACCAGATCTGAGTTCCAGACCATAGAGCGGTCTTTGACGCTGACATCGGAGAATCGCTCACAAATTTTAGCCATCTTGTCGACACCCTCTTGCATCACCTCTTCCGTGCGAAAAACAGCACAATTATTCTGCATGGTTTTTTGCATTTCGAGACGAATTTCAGCGGTGGGGCTATCTCCTTTTGCAAATCGCAAACCGTCAAATCGATCAAGTATTTCGTCGCCGGCGTTGGAACCAAGCTTTTTAGCTTTGCTACCTGGCTCAATAATTTCACGGGCTCTGTGGGCTGAAGCCCGACCGAACACCACAATATCAAGCAGCGAATTCGAACCCAGCCGATTCGCGCCATGAACCGAAACACACGCAGCTTCGCCGATGGCCATCAAACCCGGAACAATGTGTTCAGGATCGCCGTCTTTGAGAGTAACAACCTCACCGTGAATATTGGTTTGAATCCCACCCATGTTGTAATGAACCGTGGGCAGAACCGGAATAGGTTCCCTGGTTACATCCACACCGGCAAAAATCTTGGCAGATTCGGAGATACCCGGCAACCTTTCAGCCAGAACCTCCGGCCCCAAATGTTCGAGATGGAGGTAAATATGGTCTTTCTCATCGCCTACGCCCAGCCCATCACGAATTTCCATAGTCATTGAACGACTCACTACATCTCTCGAAGCGAGATCTTTAGCATTAGGGGCATAACGTTCCATGAAGCGCTCACCGTTGGAGTTAGAAAGATACCCACCTTCTCCACGAGCCCCCTCGGTAATCAGGCAACCTGCGCCGTAAATTCCCGTCGGATGAAACTGGACAAACTCCATATCCTGCATCGGCAAGCCGGCGCGTAAAACCATTCCACCCCCGTCTCCGGTGCAACTATGCGCAGAAGTTGCTGAAAAATAAGCCCGGCCATAACCGCCGGTTGCGAGAACCACTATCTGCGCAGAAAATCGATGAAGCTCTCCTTTATCCAGGTCCCAGGCCATCACGCCTTTGCATTCACCATTTTCCATAATCAGATCAATGGCAAAGTATTCAATGAAAAATTCAGCCTTATGTTTCAACGACTGCTGATACAGCGTATGCAAAATTGCATGACCCGTTCGGTCAGCTGCGGCACAGGTTCTCTGAGCCTGCCCTTCGCCAAAATGTGTGGTCATACCCCCAAATGCACGCTGATATATTTTTCCTTCCGGAGTCCGTGAAAACGGGACCCCGTAGTGTTCAAGCTCTATTACGGCATCCGGTGCTTCCTTACACATATATTCGATCGCGTCTTGATCGCCTAACCAATCCGAACCTTTAACCGTGTCGTACATGTGCCAACGCCAGTCATCGTCTCCCATGTTACCTAGAGAGGCACTCATACCCCCCTGGGCCGCGACGGTATGACTGCGGGTTGGAAACAATTTGGTAATACATGCGGTACTCAGGCCTTCTACGGCCATTCCAAATGTGGCCCTCAAACCAGCGCCACCCGCTCCAACAACGACAACGTCATACTGATGATCAACTATTTTATAAGCTTCTGACACAATTTAAATTCTTTAGGGTTATGTTTGACTATCGGTGATATGTGTGAGTGCAAAGCCTGGTCATAAGGCGATTCGCAACACAGAAAAAACTGAAGCGACTCCAGCCACCAAAAACACCGCTTTGGTTAACACAAGGATGCACAGCTTGGTGGCTTGATCATGACAATAGTCCTCAACGATTACCTGCAAGCCCAATTGGGCATGAAAAAACATAAATCCAAGATACAAAATTAACGGAACCGCGATGCCAGGATGCGATATCCATTTGATTACCGTCTGATAATCATCACCGATGTGGCCAATCACAGAAAACAGAAACCATAATGACAGCGGAATTAAAGCGAGCGCAGACACTCTCTGGAGCCACCAGTGGTGACTCCCTTCACCCGAAGCGTCCATTTTTTTTCCTTTAGTCAGAGGATGTTTTAAACTCATATGAGCCAGACCGCCAGAGTAATTATTGCGGTGAGTACAAGCACAACCTTACCGGACAAATAAGCCTGATCAAGCTCAAACCCATACCCCGCATCCCAAACAAGATGCCTGATACCATTTAATAAATGGTAGCTGGTGCATGCTGTCCAGATGAACATGAATATCCCGCCGATCATAGAATTTAGAAATCCATGTATCTGCTGATAGCTCTCGCTCCCAACAGCAATACTCCAAAGCCACCAGGCAATCAACAGGGCTCCAATGGAAATGACGATACCCGTTCCCCGGTGCATGATAGAAAGCACCGAAGTCATTTGCGGTTTGTAAATCTGCAGATGCGGCGAAAGGGGTCTATTACTCACTTGCAGCTCATCTTTGGGCGATTCGGAATATATTTCAATTGTTTCAAAAAATTCACGCTTACGAGTTTAAAAAATTAGACGCTACTTAACAACGACTAATCATCCAAATTACATTTTATTTTCAATGGTTTTGCACCCAGAGATGTGAATCTAATGTGAAACATTCAATATTTTCAGAATACCTGGCGTTCCCGATAATGATAACGGCTAAAAATCACTGCATCTTCCATTAACTTCCCAGTCACCATACCTTGTCGGCTCTGGCCCCGCGGGCCCTCCCGTTTCCTTTTGAACAGACTCTTTACCCGAGGTCTCAACGGGTAAACCTGAAGGTTTTTTATTATCTCCCTCACTTAGCGGTCTCTCTCTATCCTCAACGATTTTGTTTTCAGGACCTGGGGATTCCGCAAATTTTTTGTTTTTGTTCGCTTTGATGTCAATCATTCCTTATTCTAACAAAGATTAAACTGGTACTATAACCTTTTGCCGATTAATCCGTTTCAACAGGATTCCTGGGCAATTGGAGACTCTTACTTAACACCGATACTACAGGATCAAGAAAAAGATAATGTCAAGTCAAGCTAGCGAATCTGAATCATTCATCAAAGAACCCGGATTCGTTAATCTGGACCATATGGCTTTGATAAAGATCGACGGGGCAGATGCTGAATCGTTTCTCCAGGGACAACTGACCAACGACCTTGACTTACTCAGAGAGCATTGCGGACAAATTAATGCATACTGCACTCCAAAAGGCCGAGCATTAGCCATCTTTCAATTATTTCGGGATAAAAACTGGTTTTGGATGCTGATACCTCAAGAAATAGCAGACGGGCTTTTAAAAAGGCTCAAAATGTATGTGATGCGCGCAAAAGTAACCTTCATAATACAGAAGACGGACACCTATATTGGCGCTGTAGGAAAATCAGCAACTGAATATTCTGATCATCAATCGACCTTTGAACTCAATGACCACTTTCAACGCACTTTAATCGTCAGCGAAAGCCAAGCACTTGATATAGGCGCCAGTCCGGACTCTGCAGCCGATGGAAGCATCTGGAAATTACTGGATATTCGCGCCGGCATTCCCCAGGTCTATGCGAACACCAA
>JAIBDK010000180.1 GCA_024679435.1 Gammaproteobacteria bacterium
ATATGAGTCTGAGTCTCTCCCTTAATTATCCGCAATTCCTTATTTGGTGATATACCACCACAATTTTTAAAAATTGCTAAACCACAAATCTGCTTTCCCATGATAGATTTAACAAAAAACTTATGAACATTCCAAATTATATGAAAGCGGTTTTGTTAACCGGGCATGGCGGATTTGACAAACTCTCCTACCGTCAAAATGTCCCGGTTCCTGAGCCGGGCAGCGAAGAAGTATTAATTAAGATAGCGGCGGCGGGTGTCAATAATACGGATATTAATACCCGTATCGCCTGGTATTCCAAAGGCGTGACCGGAGAAACCAACCAGGGTGGCGAAACGGGTTTCAGTGAGGCCAATAGCGAAGACGGCGGCTGGTCTGGAACCGCACTTGAATTCCCCCGAATTCAGGGAGCTGATATCTGTGGACATATCGTTGCTGCGGGGAAGAATATATCTAAGAAGCGCATTGGCGAACGAGTTCTGGTCCGAAACATGTTGCGCTCCTATGTTGATTACAGACCTTTCGAGTGCTGGACGATCGGCTCAGAGTGCGACGGTGGATTTGCTCAGTACACAAAAGCTCCAGCAAGGGAAACCTGGGCAGTCAACTGCAACTGGACAGATGCGGAGCTTGGCTCTGTTCCCTGCGCCTATTCGACCGCCGAGGGGATGCTGCAAAGAGCGTCGGTGGGGGCAGAAACCATCCTAATAACCGGCGCGTCCGGAGGAGTGGGTTCCGCTGCAGTGCAACTGGCAAAAGTCAGAGGCGCTCATGTTGTTGCTGTCGCATCCTCTTCAAAAATAGCCGCAGTGAAAGCACTCGGTGCGGATGTGGTTATCGATCGATCAAAAAATCTGGTTGATCAACTGGGAGAGCAATCTATTGACGTGGTTGCAGATTTGGTTGTGGGCACACAATGGAATTCCCTTCTGGACATTTTGAAACGCGGCGGGCGATACGTCACAGCCGGCGCAATAGCAGGGCCAATGGTGGAACTGGACGTTAGAACGCTTTACCTCAAGGATTTAAGTCTTTTTGGTTGCACATTTCAGCAAGATTCAGTGTTTCAGAACGTAATCAAATGTATTGAAGAAAATCGGATAAAACCGTTTGTATCTCAAACTTATCCACTCAGTGATATCGTTTTAGCTCAGCAGGATTTCATCGACAAAAAATTTCCGGGCAAACTCGTACTCATACCACCCAACTAACTTGAATTACTCAACTTCTGAAAAATGGCTGCC
This sequence comes from Gammaproteobacteria bacterium, assembly GCA_024679435.1. GTDB lineage: Bacteria > Pseudomonadota > Gammaproteobacteria > Arenicellales > Poriferihabitantaceae > JAIBDK01. The sequence continues at coordinate 1,245 of JAIBDK010000180.1, forward strand.
GATCCCCTGACGTTAGTTTTGTATACGTATTAACCGATTTCGATTCAACCCAGTCGACCACTTCATCGCTAAAGGCCATAAAACAATCGGATTCCAAATAAATCTGGAAGTCTGTGGCTGCACTGATATTTTCTACAGAACAACGGATAGCCCGCTGATCTAACAGTTCACTGGAAATTTTTCGTTAAGTTCGCGGACCTGCAATTCATCAAGCGGCTTTATTTTTTTATCCCGAAGAAGCAAAAACAACTTGGCCGTTTCTTCCAGCTCTTCGGTAGCATACACCGCATCTTCCAGAGAGGCGCCTGCCACTATCGGACCATGATTAGCAAGCAATACCGCATGATGTCTGGACGCCATTTCCCGCACCGCTTCGGCCAGATTAACATCCCCCGGAGCGTAGTAAGGAATAAGTGGCAGCTGCCCGATACGCATCACATAATACGCCGTTAATGGGGGAAGCACGTTATCAGAATTGACATCATGCAAACAGCTGACGGCGACTGAATGCGTAGAGTGCAGATGAATAACAGCACCGGCTCTGGACCGTTCTTGATACATCGCCATATGCAAAAATGATTCCTTGGTAGGCTTGTCACCATTAACCCATACCCCGGCACTATCCAGCTTTGATATCCGGGCAGGATCGATATCGCCCATGGAAGACCCCGTTGGGGTCATCAACCAACCATCATCCAGTTTAAAACTAATGTTTCCACTGGAGCCAAAGGTCAGCTGACGGTCATACAAGGACTTCGCCAACTGCGCAATACGATCTCTGTGTTTGTTTTCACTCATGTTACATCGCTCATCGGATCAGCGCATTCATTGCTTTTACAAAAAAATCCTCGCCACCAAAGTTACCGGATTTTAACGCAATCGACATTGTCTCTTCTTCCACAGTTTCAGTCCAGGGAACGCCCGGATCTATCTCTGCGCAAATACGAAGAGAATGCAGTTTCAGAGTCGACACCACCGCACCGGATGTTTCTCCCCCCGCCACAATCAGCGTGCGCATTTCACTGTCCCGGAGTAGTTTTGCTATCTTTCTGAACACGTTTTCTATCATCTCTCCTGATTCGAGCCTACCGTACCTTTGCTGATTTTTTACAACTTCTTCCGGATCGTCAGACGCATAGATCAAGACCGGAATTTCAGCGCTTTGTTCTTCATACCATCGTGTTGCCTGGCCCGCCACGTCATACCCTGCCACAATATCTTCAACATTGATTTTGAAGCCAGGCCAGTGATTGCGCGCAAAAACTATCTGTTTTCGGGTCGCTGCAGAACAACTGCCAGAAAGAATTACGGATCGCCCTCGGGCGGCAGGATAATCTGCGGTAACCGTCCCAGACAGCAATCCCTGACTACGATAATTAACTGGCAATCCCATGGCAACTCCGGAACCACCAGTGATTAGTTTATGTCCGGCTACGGATTCCCCTATGGCAACCAGATCTCTATCCTCTATGGCATCGACAACGGCATAATCTACGCCACTCCGTCGCAACTCAGAATATCGTTTTTTGATCTGCTCACCGCCTTGAGAAACGTCTTCATAGTTAACCAACCCCACGTTCCCGGCAGATTGGTTCGACATCAAACGGACCAGACTGGAATCACGCATCGGAGTTAAAGGATGATCCTTCATCGATGATTCAGCCAGCAAAACATCACCAACAAACAAATTTCCTTTATAAATCGTTCTGCCTGCAGCCGGAAAAGCCGGGCAGACAATAGATATCTCGTCCTTCAGTCTGCTTCTTAGCGCGTCCGCAACCGGACCAATATTTCCCTTGGCCGTGGAATCAAAGGTAGAACAGTATTTATAAAACACCTGTTGCACGCCTAACGACAACAACCAATCAAGCGCAAACAACGAATCATCTACCGCCTCATTTACCGGAGAGGTACGCGTCTTTAACGCGATGACCACCGCGTCAGCATCACCGGGATCGTAATTTTTCTCAGGCATACCGGTCAGCAGAACGGTGCGCATTCCTGCTTTGACTAATGTGTTTGCCAGATCTGCCGCCCCGGTAAAATCGTCGGCAATCGCCCCTAAAAGTATGGTCATATTTCTTCTCTAAACGGCTTCGTCAATCAGGGATACATTAAGTCACAAGGAAGTGACGGAGCCACAGTTTAGAAAACTCCGTTATGCCCCCTGATTTTAGCAAAGTTCAGAAATTTAGGGTTTTCTGTTTATGCTCCTGATATGTTTTGGACTGAACACCCGAAAAACTACTCTAAAGGGATACGCGGAAATGGAGGGCTGTTACCCTCACCCCTCCTTATTATTATGGCTTAAAACTCCGAGGCAAATATCAACTAACTCGCCAACCAGTTATCAACCGCATGCTGGGCTGAAAATAGCGGAACACTGTTAAATTCAAACGTGTTATGAGAATAACTATCGCCGCTGCTTTTGGTGTATTGCGCCTGATAGAAATCTTTATTGGATGCGATTTCCAACATCGCACGTGCCAGGGCATCTACATCTTCTTTCGTGTTATAGATGCCAAAGCTCGCTCTGACCATACCACGATGAAGATCTGCAAGCACTTCCAGCTCTTCGTTAGTCAGACCCTCCATCTGATCACTCAAGTCTTCAGATACCATTTCACGGACATAGGGGTGCGCACAGAAGCAGGCATTGCGCACTGCAATATTGAAATAATCATTTAAAATTGCAGCCGTCAGCGCATGATGCATGTCTCGAACATTAATGGAAACGGCACCGGTTCTTTGACAGGTATCAGGATTCGTGTGTCCATAAACCACGACGTCATCGATCTTGTTCAGCTCCTTAACCGCATAGCTCACGATTTCGGTTTCCTCTTTATCAATGACATCCATGCCTATGGATTTCAGCGTATAAAGGACGGTCGCGAGGGCAATAGCACCTGCAATATTAGGCGTACCGGCTTCCTCTCGATCCGGAAAGTTATCCGTAGACAGATAATGTTCAGTATACACATCATCCACCATGCCACCACCTACTTCATCAGGTTCTACGCCGCTAAATAACTCTTTCCGGGTAATTACCACGCCGGGTGATGAAGGGGTATAAATTTTATGACCGGACATTACAATCATATCCAGGTTTCGCATCGGGTTATCATGGCCACTCATCGTGATAGGAACATGAGCCGCCATTTGAGCCGCATCAACAATCATTAATGCGCCCTGTTTGTGTGCGAGTTCTGCGACATCGTAAATAGGATTGACGATACCCGTGACGTTAGAAACACCAGTAATGGATACGTAATTAACCCGCTCACCATACTTTTCCAGAGCAGCTTCCATGGCTTTCATGTCAACAGCGCCCATTCCGTCTTCAGTCATAACCACCGGAATGTGAACTACTTCCTTGAAGTTTTTACGGTGGGGTAAATCGTTAGAATGATGCTCCATAATAGAGGTGATCACCACATCGCGTTCCGGTCGCTTTTTGGACAGCGTTCTGGCAATTCGATTCAAGCCTCCAGTGGCACCGCTGCCAACGAAGAAACAACCGTATTCCTTAGAATCGGCATCCACAAAATCCAGACACATGTTATGTGCCCAGTCGAATTCGCGGGTTGAAAGCTGGGCATTAAAATGCACCGTGGTGTGGGTATTTGCATAATATGGCAAGTACTTTTCCATCACATCCTTAACCACACCCAGTTGCAACGTGCTGGCGGTGCTATCAAGATAAATCCGTCGGCTGGTTTCACCGGATGCCAGAGCATACTCAACGTCAATTCCGGTTGTGCTGTTACGGAGCTTTTCGATTAATTTATGGGAATTCTGGGAACAATTTTCTGTCATTTCTGTATCCTAAAAATAATATTTTATAAAAAGCAAAAAATGAAGAATATAAATCTCTTCACATCCAATAACATGGATTAGCTTAGTTTTGCAAAGGGTAATACGTAGGATGATATTCTATTTTAGAATTCAGAATCAAGCTTTTAGAGCATAACAATAGCTGATATATAAACGAGGCTCCGCAAAATTCCACCGGCCCCTATCAACAGCCAAACGGGGACGCTCATCACGATGGACCCTCATTCAAGAGTCAATATCACTGCTTTGGTATCCAGAATGTTCCGTGCGGATGACTTTTAAAAATCAGTCCTTAAAAAGCAAACTCAAAGACTCCGGCATATAGAAGGCAGTTAAAGCAGGTCGTGAAGACTGTGAATCAGCTCTTCTATACTGTGCTTCGCATCCCCAAAAAGCATCCGGGTGTTGTCTTTGAAAAAT
>JAIBDK010000077.1 GCA_024679435.1 Gammaproteobacteria bacterium
ACTTTTACAGAGAAAAGCAATCTGTTGTGAAACCGGCACACTTCAAAGCGGGCACTCTGGTATGTCTAATTATTTCTGCCTTCATCGTCATTGTCAGCCGTGTAAATATCTCCACGGATCTGGGTTTATTTTTGCCGGAACCCGAAACACGTTTTGATCAACTTTTGCGACACCAGCTTGATAACGGTGCTTCAACAAATATTATACTGATAGCATTCAGTGGCATTGAAAGGCAGGCGCTTGCCGAGTTTAACAAATCATTCAGCGAAGCGTTACGTAATACAGGCCCCTTCAGCAAAGTAACAAACAGTGCAGCAGCGCTGGGGGAAGAGGCGCTTTCATTCCTTGAAACAAACCGTTATTTACTGACCCATAACAACCTGGAACAACAGTTTTCCGTAGAGGGGTTTTCAGCGGCGTTGGATAAACGTATCGAAGGCCTGGCCTCCACAGCCGCTTCCATCGAGAAGAGATATTTGCGCAGAGATCCGACTGGAGAAGTGCTTGGTTTGCTGGAGGAATGGCAAGGAAAGATCAGCCGGTATAAAAAACCTAACGAAAGGCACGGGGTGTGGTTTTCAAAAGATGAAGATCGAACGCTGATTCTTGCGGAGATAGGATCGGATATCCGAAAGATGAAAAACCAGATTGAGGCGGTTACCGTAATACGAAATACCTTTGAGGCCATGCGATTACCTGGCATTGAAGTGATAATGGCGGGGCCAGCGGTATTTGCTGTCGAATCTGGAGAAGATATTCGGGCAGATGTGAGTAATTTGACATTGTTTGCTGTTTTAATGGTTGTGTTTTTTCTTCTTGCTGTCTACCGGTCCTTTCGAATGATGGTGTTGGTGGTATGTCCGTTGCTGGCGGGAGTGGTCGCAGCAACCGCAGTGATTCTGTTGATTTATGGCCAGGTACATGGGATCACTCTGGCATTTGGTATTACTCTTGCTGGCGTCGCAGTGGACTATCCCATTCATCTGCTCACTGGAATGGGAGTCGAAAAGTCAAAAGGAAATTCGTCAAATTCGGATCATGTTGAAAAAATCTGGAAAACTCTCCGCCTGGGTGTTTTCTCTACGGTTATTGCTTATGCGGCTTTTCTGGTTTCCGGATTTAGTGGATTACAACAACTGGGCATGTTTACAATTACCGGATTGATAACCGCTGCGCTTTTTTCTCGATGGGTTCTGCCTTATCTCATCGCATCCCGAATTGATGCCATGCCTGGATTGACAGGACTTCATTGCGTGCTGAAAAAGCTCTGCCAAAAGTCGTTAAGCTTTCGTTTTGTCGTTCCCGGCATGTTGCTTTTAGCTTTGTCGGCCTTGACGATATCTGACCGTCATATTCTTCATCTCAACGTTGATTCTCTGAGTCCTATAAATGAAGCGCGTCGCGCTGAAGGTAAAATGTTGCGCAATGATCTTGGGTTCTGGTACGGGGGCAGCATGATGATGGTGACTGCGCCGGACAAGGAAGCGGTTCTGCAATATTCTGAGTTTCTGCAACCCTATCTTGACGATCTAGTGACCCAAAGTGTTATCGAGGGTTATGACATGGCGGCCCATTTTTTGCCCAGCATAAAAACACAGCTAAAAAATCAGCAGCACTTGTTGGAATCTGGAAAAATTGCAAAAAATTTGGCTACGGCAATGGCAGATACACCGTTTCGGCCCAGAGTTTTCGATCCTTTTGTTGATGAGCTCACCACCGCGGCAAAACTCCTGCCGGTGAGTATTGAAAGACTTGAAAGCTCTGTGATTGGTAAAAATTTAAGCTCGTTGGTTTTCGATTTTAACGATGATTCTGGAGGAGTAATTCTGCTTCATGGCGTCAATGATGATGTCAGAATCAAAGAGTTTGCAGATAGCCATGATGATCTTTATTATATGCATTTGAAGTCGGCTTCCACTGATCTCGTCGCGCGAAGTGTCGATCGTGTTTCGCTATCGATACTGGGGTGTATCGTCATTATCTATATTTCTCTCGGGCTCGCCTTTAGAAGTTTTATTCGGCCTCTAAAAATTTTGATTCCGACATTTTCTGCAGCGGTAACCGCCGCCGCAATTTTAGTTTTTAGTGGTAATCCATTGAGTATTTTTCATTTGATTTCTCTGCTACTCGTGGTGGGGCTCGGTCTTGATTATGCGCTGTTTTTCAATCGGCTTCCCGATAACAACAAAGAATGGGATACAACGTTTAAGTCTCTTTGGATCTGTGCGATCACCACAATACTGGTGTTCGGAATATTGATGTTTTCCAACACTCCACCGCTTAAAGCCATTGGAATTACTGTGGCGGTCGGTGCCTTTTTGAGCATGATATTTGCAGCGATGTGGGCAGCATCCCCGGATAAAAACCCACATCGGAGATTTAATTAACGTTGGGTAGTTAACATATAAACTGAATTATGTAGGAAAACCCACGTAAGTTTCGGAGATAAAATATGGCGAGAATTGCAATTGGTGGCTGGCAGCACGAAACAAATACCTTTGCAACCATCAGAGCGGAATATCAGGCTTTTGTGAGTGCAGATGAGTGGCCAGCTCTTCAGCAAGGGGATTCACTGGTAAACGGCGTTCGTGAAGTTCATTTGCCAATTACCGGTGCGATTCAGGCGCTTGAGGAACGCGGCCATCAAATCGTTCCGTTATTGTGGTGTTCGGCAACCCCTTGTTCCTATGTTACTGAAGATGCATTTGAGAGAATCTCCGACCGAATGATCGAGCTACTCGAACAAAGCCTGCCCGTAGACGGCATATATCTCGACCTTCATGGTGCCATGGTCTGTGAGCACCTCGAGGATGGTGAAGGTGAAATCCTTTCAAGAATCAGAAGCAGGGTCGGGCTGGACGTGCCGATATTTGTCAGTCTTGATTTGCACGCTAATGTGACATCAAAGATGGTTGAGAACGCTACTGTGCTGGACATCTTTCGAACCTATCCGCATATTGATATGGGAGAAACGGGCTATCGGGTCACTCGGTATTTGTGTGACCACATCGACAATCACGCGGAGATTCACAGGTCCTATGCACAGATCGACTTTTTGATTCCGCTGAATACCGGATGTACTTTGATCGAACCGTGCCAAAGTATTTATGGGGAAATGACGAATTTGTTATCGGAAAGCGTATCTTCGATTTCCTTTGCCTGCGGGTTTCATTTGTCGGATATTTATGATGTTGGTCCCGCTGTAGTGGCCTATGGTAAGGATAAGAAACAGGTCAATCAGGCCGTTCGGACACTGGTTAGCAGAATCAGTGCGTCAAAAAGAAATTTTCATGAAAAAATCTGGCCCGCAGAGGAAGGGGTTGCCGAAGCAAAGCGCTGCCTTGAGAGACTGGGAAAGACAATTGTGATGGCGGACACTCAGGATAACCCGGGTGGCGGTGGTGCAGGAGATACCATTGGCGTTTTGAAAGCCATGATCAAATATAATCTTAAACACGCAGCTTTTGGAGTCATAAATGACGAACAGGTTGCGGCCGCTGCGCATACGGCGGGGATTGGCCGTGTCATCGATATTGATTTGGGTGGTAAGGCGGGTATAGAGGGTCAGGAAACTCTGGTAGGCAAAGCCACGGTCTTAAATTTAAGTGACGGACAGTTCATCGCTACCGGTCCGATGTACAAGGGAGCACATATGGAGCTTGGGGCCACAACATTGCTGGATATCTCGGGGATCAAGGTTGTTGTCTGTTCCAGGGCCGTACAAACTGCGGATCAGGCTCATTTCAGGCATTTGGGTGTTGAGCCGTCTAGTTTTGATTTTGTGGCGGTGAAAAGTTCCGTACATTTCCGCAACGACTATCAGCAGATGGCCAGTCGTATTCTGATACTCTCATCGCCCGGAGAGGTATATGCTGATCCATCCAGGCTAACCTATAACAACGTCAGACCCAGTGTTGAATTAACCCGGATGCGTTGATTTTTCGCTTTTTTTCAGAGATTGATGAACCTGAAGGATTGGGGTACAACGCTGGCGTTTTTACAATTACAGGACCATATTAATGAGCGATTTACCGAAGCAGAATAATATACTTATTGTCATGGCTGATCAGCTGAGTGCGAAAGCGTTAGGTTGTTATGGTAACAATGAGGTGATCAGCCCAAATATTGATCATCTGGCGGGGCAGGGGGTATTGTTTGAAAATGCTTATACCAGCAGTCCTTTATGCACTCCGGCAAGATATGCATTCATGACCGGGCAAAATATTTCACGTTGCGGAGGATACGATAACGCCTCGTACATGCCTGCGACGATGCCAACGTTCGCGCATTACATGCGGCTTATGGGCTATCGCACCTGTCTGTCCGGAAAGATGCATTTCGTCGGCCCGGATCAACTCCATGGCTTCGAGGAACGACTGACTACGGATATTTATCCAGCGGATTTTGGCTGGGTGCCGGACTGGAATAACCCGGATCAGAGAATAGATTTGTGGTACCACAACATGTCCAGTGTTCAGCAGGCTGGGGTAGCGGCGATCACCAATCAGTTGACCTATGATGATGAAGTGGGCGCTCAGGCGATGCGTGCCATCTATGACCATGCGCGTTCTGAAGATGAGCGACCCTTGTGCCTGGTCGCGAGCTTTATTCACCCCCATGATCCCTATGCAACCCGCCAAAAATACTGGGATTTGTATGAAGACATCAACATATCCCTGCCGTCGGTGGCCCGACCGATCGACGGGCAACCTGATCCTCATAATGCTCGCCTGGAAGATGTCATTGCCATCGACTCGGTAGATATTTCAGATCAGGATATCATAAATGCACGCCGCGCCTATTATGGAAATGTTACCTACATAGATGAATGGTTGAGTCGACTTCAGGATACCCTCGAGGAATGCGGCATGGATGAAAATACCACGGTGATTTTTACGTCTGATCATGGTGACATGCTCGGTGAATACGGGCTTTGGTACAAAATGTCATTTCGGGAATGGTCATGTCGAATACCCGTTATTGTCTATAACCCCGGGAAGTTGGAACCGCGACGGGTAAGCCAGCCCGTTGCTCATGTGGATATTTTGCCGACCCTGATAGATGTGGCTTCCGAAGCAACAGGCGCTGATAAACCTGATCCCATTGATCCTCTGGACGGCCGCAGTCTGTGGCCATTGTGTTGTGGCGCCGACTCGTCCGAGTCTGATGCGGTCGTAAGTGAATATCTTGCGGAGGGAACCGGCGCACCGATGCTGATGCTCAGAATGGGGCACTACAAATTTATCTGCTGTCCCACGGACCCGGATCAATTGTTTGATTTGTCGCAGGACCCCGATGAACAACATAACCTGGCAGGTAATGAAAATCAGCGTGATCGTTTGTCAGCGTTTCGTGCCGAGGCCGACTCCCACTGGAATGCCGACGAATTGAAAAATCGAATTATTGAAAACCAGGTGCGCCGCCGCAGAGTCCATGAAGCGTTGAGAATCGGTTCCTACCGAGGCTGGGATTACAATCCCGCAAGGGATCCGGCTCAGGAATACACGCGCAGTCATATGGATTTGACTCGGTTCGATGTCACTTCAAGATATCCAAAACCGCCAACTTTTAAACCGAAAATTAAATAGGGGGCGATTAGCCCGAACAGCCGGTTGGAAATAATCTTAATTTGTTGAGTTCGGTATCAAACGTGATTGTAAATTGGCTCAGACTATTTGAGTGACCGTTTAAACCCAGTGCGCCGTGCGGGTCATGATGGCAGATGCGCATTTCATTAGTGCTTTTGCCGGGGCCGGCAGCTCTGCGGCGCCAGCCTGTTTGGCCTGCTGTTCGTGCCTGCTTTCATCTTCTTTCATTTTCTGGATAACTTCACGACTGCGTAAATCTGATGTTGGGAGTTTACCCAAATGGCTGTCCAGATGTTTGACAACCTGATTTTCAGTTTCTGCTACGAATCCGAGATTCCATTTGTCTCCGGCCACACCTGCGATTACGCCGATGGTGAACGATCCCGTATACCATAGTGGGTTGAGAATACTTTTTCTTCCTCCCAATTCTTCAATTCGTTGTTCACACCAGGCCAGATGATCAATTTCCTCATCCGCCGCATCCTGCATGTTTTCCCGTATGGAGGGATCCCGAGCGGTCAATGCCTGGCTTTGATAGAGAGCCTGAGCGCAAATTTCACCAACATGATTGACTCGCATATATCGCGCGGATTGCCGCTTTTCGTTTTCAGACATATTTGTGTTGTCCCTGGAAATACCTGGGTACTCCCTTCCCGGATGGGGACAGCCAAACAGAGTTTCCAGGGCCCTGGAGGCACCCATAAGAAAATGGTCTGTGGCACTATAGTTTCGTTTAGATATCATGACTGTTTTTACCATTAAAGGCAGGTGAATAAGCTAAAATCTGTCCCCTCTATCGTAACGCCAATTTGCCTTAAAATCTTGCGCAATTATCAAATTAATGTCCGGTTATACCCATCCGAGCATATTATTGAATAACACAAGTGGATACACTACTGCCATGAATACCCAGCAACTTGCCAGTCTCTTCAAAGGGGTTGTGCCCGACACCTCCATCGTCTCTGACCGTGTGGCACTTCGGGTTTATGAATCAGATGGTTTAAGCGCCTTCAAACAGCCTCCCAAACTGGTTGTCTTACCTGAAAATACCGGCCAGGTGCAGGCTGTAATGGCACTGTGTGATGAACGCTCTATTCCTATTGTCGGCCGTGGCGGCGGCACCAGTTTATCCGGTGGTGCGCTTCCGCACAAAGAAGGTATTGTCCTGAGCCTGGCTAAAATGAACAAGGTGTTGGAAATTGACCCGATCAATCGAACAGCAACTATTCAACCCGGAATGCGAAATTTGGCTATTTCACAGGCTGTTGCTCACCTTGGTTTGTACTATGCACCGGATCCTTCAAGCCAGATTGCCTGCACAATTGGGGGTAACGTGGCAGAGAATGCCGGCGGTGTGCACTGTCTGAAATATGGTCTGACAATTCATAATATCGTGAGCTTAAAAGTAGCCACTATTGACGGTGATCTTATAGAACTTGGCAGTGAAACTCTGGATACACCGGGCCTGAATCTTCTGGCATTGATGATCGGGTCTGAAGGTATGCTTGGGATGGTAGTGGAAGTTACGGTGAGGTTACTTGCTATTCCACAATCTGCCCGGGTTGTGATGGGAATATTTGATTCGGTTAAAAAAGCCGGCGACAGCGTCGCAGCAATTATTGCCAGTGGCATCATACCTGCCGGTATCGAAATGATGGACAATCCGGCGATTCGAGCGGCGGAAGACTTCGTTCACGCGGGTTATCCTGTGGATGCCGAAGCAATTTTGTTGTGCGAACTGGATGGCACGGCAGAAGAGGTTCAGGATCAAATTCATAAGGTTGAGGAGATTTTTGCTGACAGTGGTGCAGTGGAAAGCCGGCTTGCCAGAAATGATGAGGAAAGATCGCTATTCTGGTCTGGAAGAAAGGCCGCATTTCCTGCTGTAGGTCGGCTCTCTCCAGATTATTATTGCATTGATGGAACTATTCCAAGAAAAGCTCTGGGTTATGTGTTAACCGAGATTGACCGGCTATCAAAAGAATATAATTTACGTGTTGCTAACGTTTTTCATGCGGGTGACGGAAATCTGCATCCGTTGATTCTATATGATGCGAATAATTCCGGGGAACTTGAGAAAACGGAAGAACTTGGCAGCAAGATTTTGTTGCTGTGTATCGAGGTGGGTGGAACCATAACTGGAGAGCACGGTGTTGGCATTGAGAAAATCGGTGAAATGTGTGTTCAGTTCAACGATCAGGAGCGGGCATCTTTTCTTGGCGTCCGCCAATGTTTTGATCCGCAGTCTCTTTTGAATCCCGGTAAGGCAATCCCAACCCTGGCTCGATGCGCTGAGCATAATGCAATGCATGTTCACAACGGGGAAGTTCCGTTTCCGGATATTGAAAGATTTTAGATAATGGATAGTATCGAACAAATCCAGGATGCTGTCATTGTGGCTAAACGTGAAAATCGCCAGCTTTCTATTGTCGGAGGTGGGTCGAAATCGTTTTACGGACGAGAAATTATCGGAGAACCACTGCTTCTATCGGGCTATAGCGGAGTAATAGAGTATCAGCCTACGGAGTTGGTTATCACGGTTAAAGCCGGGACATCTATTGAAGTTATTAACCGTATGCTTGCAGAAAATAATCAAAAACTGGGATTTGAGCCGCCTGTTTTTGGTCCAACATCAACGGTGGGTGGGGTGATTGCCGCGGGTCTTTCCGGCCCGTCAAGACCTTATGGCGGTGGCGTTCAAGATTATGTTTTGGGTATCAAGTTACTTTCTGGAAATGGTGAGGTTCTGAACTTTGGCGGTCGGGTGATCAAGAATGTCGCCGGGTTTGACGTTTCCCGGCTGATGGTCGGCGCGATGGGGTGTCTTGGGGTTGTGCTGGAAGTTTCATTGAAAGTGATTCCGATTCCGGAAACGGAAAGAACCGTGTGTATTGTTCAACCTGATATCGCAGGTGCTACCTCAATGATGAATGTTCTGGCGGGCCGGCCGCTTCCTGTAACCGCCGCAGCTTGGTTTGAGGGTGTTTCAAGGATTCGGTTGTCAGGAAGTGAAAAAGGAGTGCAGTCTGCGCTGGATTCCGTATGCGCGGACTTTACTCAAAGTGAAGTCAATAGCAA
>JAIBDK010000107.1 GCA_024679435.1 Gammaproteobacteria bacterium
GTAGCAAGATACTCGACTGTATCGGCAGGCACCTCGCCCATCACGGTAATCCGATGATCGCCCACGGTTTTACGAAAGGCGTGGACAGCACCCATTCGACTCAAGCCGCTCATGTCACTTTGACCCGTATTGGCCTTTTTAATAAAAATAGAGACCGCAGAGAGGCCATCTGTAAATACCATATGCTCCACTTCACTGGAATCCATGGGAGACATGCGACGAATATGTTTACTCAGGGTATAGCCATCAGGAAGATTTGCAACGACCCAGTCAGAACTGCTTGCAGGCGCTGACAATGGGGTACTATTTCCAAACAACTTCAGCTCCTCAGTTTTACTGACTGGTGCGAGTTGTTGATCACTAATCTGTCCGCCGATTTGAACTTCAACAAACAAATACTGCTCGATAATATGACTACCTCTGTCAACCAGATCAGATCTGAGCAGTAAACCAGTCTCCACGTCTGCCCACAAGTTGTACCCGTAACGAAATTTATCGTTGGGTATTACCAGGATTTGCTGCGCCATACGATTCGCAATCCGTTTCATTTTTCCTACGGAAAAGCTGTAATGCTTCTTTAATTGATCAATATCACCGGGCAAAATTCGGGGAAAACCGCTACGAGAAGCCTGACGATAATCGTGAACCACCACGTTTTGATCCGGAATATAGCACCATACTTTGTTCATTCCCCTGATTACCTCCCGTGGTTCTCCATTCAAGGAGTAAAGACGCTCCTGCATCAAACCATTATCGATACGGCGGGCTACTTCCATCGCCTCAATTTTGCCTTCATGGACGTATACGAAAGTGCCTGCAAAATTAGTTTCTGCCGCCGCTTTATTAATTTTCATTAACCACTCCGAGCTACCTGCCTGAACCTGACCGGATAACAATACCGTCACAGATAACAGAAGTTTCGCCAGAAAAAGACAATGAACAGAACTCTTTTTGCTGATCAAATACTGAGCTTTTAGCATGACTTCAAACCGGACCGTATCTTCGATGACCCGCTATTGCTCCAATCTCTGATTACTAACCAGCTTCGCATAGGCAACCAATCCGTTCAATCCTGATGAGGCCGTAAACTCACCGTGCTCCGAAAGCATTTCACCAAACTCCTGAGCAAACTTCTGCTGTTCAATCGTCGATGAAACAAGTTGTGTAGAGCTGCCGGCCCCCACATCCTGGGCAACCGAGTCGCTGACATCACGTTTAAGGTTTTGAGATGGGCCAAACGTAATGACCGCAACCAGGGCGATTGAGGCCGCCATCGCAAGCATTCCAGCGGGTCGCCAGTAATCGTTAGCAGCCACTTCTCCTAAACTCTGTATATCGCTGCGATTGGCACCGCGTAAGCTGATCACGCCTGAAGAGGAGTATCTTCCCAAACTGGAAACTGGATACGCACTATTTATTGAAACAGCAGGTTCTTTTTCGAGAGCTTGTGCAATGCTCATTGCCTGATCCTGACCTGTAACACTGACTTCTCCACGTATCACGTGGCCTATCAGGTGATACGTTCCCCAGGATTTAGCGTTCTGTTTTCCGATTGTAATTGATTCAAACAAAAGCTCAGTTTGCTCTGTGCCAATTTCACCATCAATTAGTCGTGATATTTCTTCGCTCATTCTTCAGTCCTACGGCATTTATTTTTGCGTATTATTAAATTGCTATGCTTTAGTGTAAAAAACAGGCCGGAAGTTCACTTCAATAGTCAAATTTTCAGACATATTTTTCCAGCGCTTTCACGCCAATCATTATTATTCATCCACATAACCCGATATAGCCTGCTCTATTGCCTCCCGCGCACGAAATATTCGGGATCTGACAGTTCCTATCGGGCAATCCATTACCTCGGCAATATCCTCATAACTTAAGCCCTCCAGTTCTCTCAACTGAATCGCTTCTTTTAATTCTTCAGGCAAAGAGCTGATTGCCTGCTTGACCGCGGCGACCAGCTGATCGTTTTCAAGAATCCGGTCCGGCGCATTTATTTCAACCAGACCATCCGCACCTCGAATATGAACAACATCGTCCATATCAACATCCTGAGTCGGTGGTCGCCTTCCTGATGCAACAAGATAATTTTTGGCAGTATTTACACTGATTCGATAGAGCCAGGTGTAAAAAGCGCTGTCACCGCGAAATCGCGATATGGCGCGATATGCCTTGATAAAAGACTCCTGAACAATATCTTCTTGTTCAACCTGGTCCCTGATAAAGCGGCTTACCAGATGCTTGATCCTATACTGGTATTTCTCTACCAGAAGATTAAATGCTTGTTTATCACCGTTTTGCACACGCCGAACCAGCACAATGTCGTTGTCTTCATTTTCCATATCAGTGAATGGTTTATCTCGTTGGTACTATATTCGCAAGTGTGCAAGACAGTTAGTCTATATGATCCGGAAAAAAAGAAAACCATAATGTCTGGCGAACTGCAATTTATCGAACGAATATCTATTTAATCCAGTGATTCGATATGCTTGATTATGAGTTGCATAGACTTCCTGCCCCGAAAATCATTTACATCCAGTTGATACACCACCTTGATTTTATTCAGGTTGGGACAGATCATGCTTGAATCAACTGCCCTAAACGCGATGGCGTCAATAGATTGCTCACTAGATTCGCTTAAAAGAGAAAACTTGAGGTGCTGCCCCCCCAGCAATCGGATATTAGTAACAAGAAAAACACCTTCAAAAAGGGGCTCCGGAAATCCTTGCCCCCAGGGAGCACCGTCACGAATATCCTGAGCGGTCTGTAACGATAAATTAGCAACCTCGAGCGCCCCATCAGTAAGTAACAAAGTTTCACTTCCGTTGAGTTTAAAATGCGCTGCCACTCGTTGATAAAACAACCTCCTGAAAGCATCAAGATTCTGTAATTCGATGGTCAAACCGGCAGCCATGGCATGGCCGCCAAACTTCTCAATTAAATCTGGCTCCTTCGTCGCGATATCTTCAAGAAGATCCTTAAAATGCAAACCGGGAACCGAACGTGCTGAACCGGTCAGTTGACCGTCCGGTGTCCGGGCAAAAGCAATTACCGGTTGGCCTGTTTTATCCTTTACACGAGAAGCAACCAACCCCGTAATTCCCTGATGCCAGTCGGTATCAAACAAACAAAAACCCGATTCTTTATCATTTTTATCTTTATCACTGTCCCGCGAAGAAAGCACTTTTTTCACTATCTCCAGAGCCTGACTTTGCATCTCCAGTTCTATTTCCTTACGTTCAATGTTTATCCTGTCCAATTCTGCGGCATACTGCCTTGCGATTTCTTCATCTTCTGCTAGCAAACACTCGATACCCTTGGATATATCTTCAAGGCGGCCCGCGGCATTAAGACGGGGAGCCACTACAAATCCAAAATCAGATGACACTGCATTAACGTAATCCTTTTTCCCAACCTCCAACAGAGCAGCGATACCGGGCCGGCATTTCCCAAGACGAATTCTAGCTATACCCTGAGAAACCAGAATTCGGTTGTTATAATCAAGAGGCACAACATCTGCCACTGTACCCAGCGCAACGAGATCCAGATAATCCGCAAAATTTGGCACCGACAGGTTGTTCAACTGAAACCAGCCCTGTTGCTTCAAATACGCGCGAACCATCAACAACAGGTAGAACATCACTCCGACTCCGGCTAAACATTTGCTCGAAAACTCACAATCCGGCTGGTTAGGATTTAAAATTGCATCTGCATTGGGGAGCCGCTCCCCGGCTAGATGATGGTCTGTGACTATGACTTTGATCCCTGCATCTTTAAGGCACTGAACGCCTTCAACACTGCTAATACCGTTATCAACGGTGATCACTAGATTAGGTTTTTTTTCAATGGCTACCTTGGCGATTCCTGGAGAAAGCCCGTATCCGAAATCAAATCTGTTAGGAACCAGATAACTTATCCGCTGCGCTCCCATTTTTCTCAGGGCGAGCACTCCCAGAGCCGTTGCAGTTGCACCGTCTGCATCATAGTCACCAAGTATTAAAATACTCTCGCTCTGCATCAAGGCATTCACAACAATTTGTGTGGCCTCTTCCCCTCCCCTGAACAGAGAAGGCGTCAATAATCGGGAAAGTGGGTATTCGATCTCATCTGAATTAGTAATATTCCGCGCGAGAAATATTTTTTTAAGAACATCGCTACAAGCCCAGGGGGAATCATCATCCGGCTCGGATATTGCTCGCGACCGTATTTCACGATTTGAGATACCCGGCAACAATTGGTCAAAAGATTTGATTAGGTATTCCTATCTTACAAATGTCGCTCTAACATTAACCACGCCATCCGTTTTCCGGGTTATTGTTGCTGAATCCACTGATATCCCATCTAACGAAAGCTGATCAACAAATCTTAGCCACCTATCGGCACTGACATCCTTGAACCACAACTTAACCTCAGAATTATTATTTGGCTGGACACGCTGGATAGACTTCTTAACCTGAGACTCGATTGCCCGTCTTTCAATTACCGTCAAAATTGGTTGTACAGAACCGGAATTCTCATTTCGTGTCATTAGGGGTTCGATCAGGCTCAGTTCATGCTCCATCCAGGCAAACTCAGCCGCCTTCAGAGGCAAATCTGTTCTCAATCTAGTGAGACTCTCATGGGTCGGCAACCACAAATACAGATAACCAATAACCATGAGAAATGCAGGGATCACTAAACCAACCAGTGTTTTTTCACGCTGTGACAGATTTTTCCAGGCGTTCATTTTCTAGTCTCTTCCCTTCACCCTGAAACGTCCGGTAACAACACCCTCTCGGGCCCCCGATGAAAGCAGTTCGGCATGGATACCCTCAAGTTCGTTAAACGCTTGAATGATCGTATCGAGCGAAGATAAATCCCTTACCCTGCACACCACAACCATTGCCTCATCGCGATAATTAATCTCATCGACAGTAGCACCATTGGCCGGGGTAATTTGGCTAATAGCACCCAAAAGCTTCTGAAATAGAGAATCCCCGGACAGTCCTTGTTTTACATCCCCAATCAGGTTTGCAACCTGGGATGTAGGGCGATCAAGATAGGGCTCATCGGGAAAATAAGACGAAAAAAGACTCCGCATATTGGCAGTCAATTCAGCTTTTCTGGATTCCAGAATACGGTTCTCATAAATCATAGTTCCAGTATGCACAACAATGCCTAGCGCTGCGACTGACGCGGCAATTTTTACAATGTAGGAGCTTTTACTGGTATGACTGGGAGCAAATAATCCTTCAAGCAAATTATAGGTGGACAACTCATCCCGGAAGGGTATTTTGGCCAACCATTCACTAAAACTCTCACCAATATCCCAGTGACGAATCTCTGGAATCGTGCTGCGCCCTGACGAGTCATGAGTTGAGCCTCCTGACTCACGCATCTCACCCCGAAGTTTTTTAGCGAGATCAAGATCGGTGACAGCACTTGATCGGTATTTTCTACCGCTGGTTTGCCACCAATAATCAAATCCGTTTACATCAAGCGTCAGTCCAGAAAACTTGTCAGCACGAATAAAGATCCGATCATTTTTAGGTCCCGAGATCGTCACATCACCTTTCGGATGCTGCGGCAACAGAAAATAATCGGCCACCAGCGCGTCCAGATTAATACCTTTAAAACGAAACTTGTCTATCCAGCCGGTGAGCTGTTGTCTAGATACTACGGCTGCGCTTGCAGTTCCATCAGCGTCCCAGCAAAGAAGCTTAAAATGTAAGTTTTCGATATCGTCTGACAGTCTTTCTTCCAACGCAAATCCTAAAGCTGATTCGGCATAACGTCGCTTTTTACCCGGTATGTGAACGGAGTGACAGGCGATAGTCTCACCCGGAGCCACCCCTATGACCTGCTCCACAGATTTTGGAACACGATAGTTATCCAAATCTTCGATAACTCCAGATTCCCGGAACTGTCCTTTTGCGCCTACCGCAACCCAGTTATAAGGTGATTCCAGGGAAATATAAAGCTTCATACTTTTTAGCTAGACGATTTGGGAATGATGGTTTCTACCAACTCCGGGCAACTCGGTTTTCGCAACCTTAAAACAACACTAACACGTTTTTCAGAAAAATCCTTACGGAGCAAACTCAATTGACTCAATTCTACCTTTCCTGTCTGTGCACAGCTATGGCTGAAAAAATACTCTGCTTTCACATCCAGCAATGCCTGACTGCCGGCTTTAAGTCGCACAGAAGATATGCTATCGAACAAACTGCTGAAATCAGCTGTGGATTCAAACGGCTCTGCTTCTCGTATTTCAATCAGGGGTACAAGATCATCTGTGGAAATGCCCGGTTGAGAAACCAGAGAGCCAAGCACGACCGAAGAAGCCGAATTAACGTTAATTTTAGTCAGGTTATCAATCCCGGTGACGGGTAAAGCAATAATGTATGGTTCAAGCACACGCAAGACTTCTGACGTAAAGCCCTTAACATTGACAAGTTCACCAATCGATACCAATGGTTGATTTGCCGGCAAATAAGGCGGATCAAGTGAAAGATAATACTGATCCTCCGCGCCCTCTGCGCCGCTGACCTCATCATCCGTATCGATCCAGTCTACTAATGCATCCGCAAGAGAAGGATCAAGCTAAAGGTTTAACAACAACGATTGGAAAATTGAATACCATGAGGGTTGCGTTGGCTTTTTCTGCTCATCACTCTGCGCATCGTTCTGGCCGTCAGCGGATTCCGTATCTTCCGATTCCGAACCAGAATCATCGTTATCGACACCCGATTCAGAACCTCCCGTTTGCCCCAAACGATCGCCATTTTCAGATTCATCTTCAGGTTCATTTTGATCGCCTTCGATAGCTTTTCTACCCTGAATCAGATTGTTAACGTTGAAAAAGCCATGCATATCAAAGATGGAGACCCGCATATAGCTTTCGGTTCCTTCGACTTTCACACCGGGACCCAGATTTGCCCAAGCCTCCCCGGCGTGATCGACAAATAAACCTGCATCGTTTTCAGAATCTGCCTTTATATCCTTTTCCAACATCTTGATGGCCCACTGCTCCCCACCAACAGCTATCTGAAAAGCCTGTTCTGATTCCACCAGATTTGAAACTTTACGAATAGAAATGTCCTGTTTCTCCGCTTCGGTTATCGCAAACACTGATAAGAAAACAACAATTAGTAGAACTGTTATTAGAGCAATGCCTTTTTGAGCCACACCACCTGGTTTGGCTGGTCCCGGAGGTCCAACGGCAATCACTATAAACCATCCGCCAGATCAATGAGGCGTTCATACTCTCTGCCGTCTTCCATTAATAAGGTGAGCCTAACGCCGGATGGGTTCTGGTTTTCATCCACGAACTGCGACGATGCCTGCAAGCCATAATCATCAGACCAAAAATACTCTTCAATGGATAAATCAGTGACTCCTTCCAGTTGCAGCGATGAAATAGACTGAACATCACGATTATTGTCCAGATTGGGCCATACATTGCGGAATATTTGATCACCATCAATCTGCCAGGCAATTCGATAAATCGACACTACCCCGGAATCATTAAATCCGGGATAGGCTGATGTCATCCTCATAACCTCTCCGGGCAAACCATCGGTATTCAGCGAAATAAAAGAGGGTTCCCGCGTATCAACATCACGCCGAACGGAACGTGGAATAGCATATCTAATA
>JAIBDK010000140.1 GCA_024679435.1 Gammaproteobacteria bacterium
AAAGCTGATTACCATCGTTGGAGAGAAGCGTTTCCTGATGGCCTTTGCAAGGTTGAGAATGTCATTGTCAGCCAATGTGGCGAATGGGCTACGGTCGAATTTCGCAACACTGGTACACATACGGGAATACTTCGTTCAAGCCTGGGAGATTTCCCGCCAACTGGAAAAAAAGCCGAAGTCCGTTACTGCTCGGTAATGCGCGTCAAAGATGGAATGGTGATTGAAGGCCGCGACTATTACGATAGCGCCACTATTGCCCGACAGTTGGGACTAGTCGACTAAAACACTTCCCTAAATGCATCCGATCCCTTCAGCACATTTTAAAATTACGGTGATAGACGAGCGGCCGGTACTGGCCGTAGGTAGCCGCTGAGCTGCTGGTTTGAGTGGCAGCTATCGGGAAAGCTGATTCCTAACCTTGAATATACAGCGGCAAAAACCGACCCTTCTGAGACATTCAATCATCAGATTTTAGTGATCGGGCTATTAGGTCTATAGGTGACGATGGGGAGCAAACTGACGTAAACATGGGATTATTTTTCCTGATATCGAATTGCCAGGTAATAGCCAACAAAGCCAAATCCCAGCTCAAGCAACAAGTACACTATCAACAGCGGATGCGGCATTCCATCAACGGCGATACTGACTGTTCTTCCCGCAGCGAGACCTAACATAAACACCGTGAGGCTCCATAGCGCGGGGAGAGTAAGAGAGTCTCGGCGAGCACCTGCTATCCAAAAAATAACTAATGCCAGATACAACCCCATTACTGCTCTGAATATATGCATAGAGTTAATGCTGCTAACTTGAATATCGAAAAGAAATGAGAGACTAGCCTGAGGTACCAGGCCGTAGGAAAGAGCAATAGGTGTCAGGCCCACCGCCGCGAGTAACAGGAAAATACTTTCCCTCGTCATAGGTTTCTCCTTATTTATGGCATTTGTTATACAGGTCTGTTATAAAATCACCGCTTTAATTTTAGATCAACTGGAAATTCCCAATATGGAAAAGATGGCCCCGTCCACAGCGCTCAAGTTCGCAACATTTATTGTACTTGTTACCTGCAATTTGACCGCCATGGCGGCAACAAAACCGAACATTATTGTAATCATGGCGGATGATGTTGGGTGGGCAAGCCTCGGGAGTTATCACCAGGGAATAAAGAGTATAGAGACTCCGAATCTGGATAAACTGGCTAGCCAAGGTGTCAGGCTTACAGACTATTACGCACAACCATCCTGCACAGCCGGGCGCTCGGCTTTTATTACTGGTCAGTTGCCCGTTAGAAATGGTATGCACACTGTGGGTTTGCCCGGCGAGAAAGCAGGCCTGCATGCAGATGACCCAACTATACCGGGCCTGCTCAAAAAACTGGGTTACACCACCGGGCAATTCGGCAAAAACCACCTCGGAGACCTCAATTCAGTGCTGCCCACGAGTCGTGGCTTTGATGAATATTGGGGATGGTTATATCACTTGAACGCCATGGAATACACGGTTGATCCTGACTGGCCAAAAGATGAGGCATTCAATAACAAGTACGGCCCAAGGAACATTATTCATTCTTACGCGACTGATACCGATCAACAGGTTGTGGACAAACGATGGGGTGAAGTTGGAAAACAGCGTATCGAGGATGATGGGCCGGCACCGCCTGCACGCCAGGAGTCATTGGATGACGAGGTAACTGCACACACATTAAATTTTATTAATCGGGCAGTAGACAAGAAAACGCCATTTTTTGTTTGGATGGCTCCGGCTCGCGCTCATGTCTGGACCTACTTGAAACCAGAGTACAAGCAGCAATTGGGCAATGGCAAGGGATTGCAAGATGTCATCATGAAAGAGCTGGATGACAATGTTGGCAAGGTACTTGCCGAACTCGACAATTTAGGAATTTCCGACAACACCATTGTTGTTTTTACTTCTGATAATGGCCCGGAAACGATGACGTGGCCGGATGGTGGCACAACACCATTCCATGGAGAAAAAGGTACTACCTGGGAGGGTGGATTTCGAGTACCTGCTATTGCGAGGTGGCCGGGGAAATTTCCGGAGGGTAAGGTCTACAACGGAATATTTGATGGTATGGACTGGATGCCAACTTTAGTCGCTGCGGCCGGAGGCCCCCAGGACCTGCCAAAGGCACTGTTATCTGGTTATGAGGATTATAAAGTTCATCTGGATGGTTACAATCAACTATCGTTTCTCAAGGGCCAGACAGACAGCAATAGAAATGAGATATTCTACTACGCAGGGGCTACTCTTCAGGCCGTCCGCTACAAGGATTGGAAGGCCCATTTTGTCGTCCAGAACCACGGCTGGGCAGGTGCAAAAGAAGAGTTAAATGCACCACTGTTATTCAATTTGCGCAGAGATCCTTACGAAAAAGTAGCTGAAGAATCCGGTATGTACACCAAGTGGATGGGCAAGAAAATGTGGGCATTTGGCCCGGCCAAAAATCTCGTTGTGCAACATCTGGCGACATTGAAGCAGTTTCCACCCAGGGGTTCATCTCCGGCCAATCAAGCGGCAATAGAAAAGCAGGCAACAGAGGACAATGGGTTGGCGCAATAGCAAGCCATTGCAGCTTGGCTCCTGGATCACAAAGGAGCCATTTCTCATATAGGTTGCCGAATAGAGCAAATTTATCTATTGAATCCAATGACTGCTTATGGCCGTAGGCAGCCGCGGAACTGTCGGTTTTGAGTGGCAGCTATCGGGAAAGCAGATCCTGAAATCCTCCAGATCAGAGGCAGAGAACGACCCATTTGAAACACCCACATGAGTAATTTTTGAACCATTACCCTATAGAAGCGAGGAGTGAATCGAAAACTAGTACAACATTCGTGGAGGGATAGGCACAAAGCTTAAAAAGAATGGGCGCACAAAGTGTGCACCCACTCCCAGGATGGTGACGGTGTTTATTAATGCATCTTGCTTTGGTATGGCTTTCTATGAGGATATTCTTCGATTGCTTTGTTATGCATGCTAACGATGTCGTCGAATGGGACCCAGGCCCATAGCATTTGTACCATCACCCCATGTTCTTCCCTGGGGTCTTTATAGACATCAAAGAAGGCCTTTCCGGGAAGACCGCCGTGACCACCGGCCATATGTCGTTTGAACTGGCCGACACGAACGGCACCCAATTTAGGTCCGGAATAGTGAAACATGTACTCCCTGCGACTGGGTGTGCCTGCCAACAGGTAGCTGCTTTGTTCGATACCATCTACTATTCTGTCTGTTGGAATTCCATCCATCGCACCGCCGATTTTTGCTGCCGTGGTGAAGAAATCGACTACGTGAATAGTCTCTGCGTCGATTTGATTGGGCTGAATGACACCGGGCCACCAGGCTATTGCGGGCACGTGTACCCCACCTTCAAGCACGTCACTTTTTCCACCTCGAAATGCGGTATATGACGATTCCGGAAACATATCGTACATGGGGCCGTTATCACTCATCCAGACAACAAGAGTGTTTTCGGCTATCCCTAGTTCTTGCAGAGTATCGAGTATTTTGCCCACATAGTGGTCGTGCTCCATCATCTGGTCCCCAAAATGGGTTCCCTGGGGCGATTTACCCTCCCAATCCGGGTGAGAGGTAAAGTAACTTACAGCGTTGGATGCCCAGTAAAGGAAAAATGGCTTCTCCCCATTGGTATTACGCTTGATGAAATCGACTGAGCGCTTGTACGTTTCTTCCTCGAAGTATTTGTACGTTTCCAGGTTCAGGGGAGCCACTTCCTTGGCCTTCCCCCCTTTGCGCGCATCCAATGTACCTAACACCGATCTGTTAAACATCTCAGGTGTGTGATCATCCTTCCACATCACCGTTTCACCTGGCGTTTCCCATGCCCAAACAGCAGCGTTATAGAGTCCAAAGAGCGTCTCGTCGAAGCCCTGGCTATGGGGCCAGGTCTCTTCCCCTTCACCCAAGTGCCATTTTCCATACATCGCGGTGGCATACCCCGCTTCAGACAACACTTCTGCAATCGTTACTTCTTCCGGAGCCAGTCCTGCAGGGTTGCCCGGAAAAATAACATCGGTAAGACCCGTGCGAACAGGGTGTCGCCCTGTCATCAAGGCCACTCGGGTAGGTGTGCAAGATGGCTCTGAGTAAAAACCGTTAAGGAGGAGGCCTTCGTTAGCCATCTGGTCCAGACGAGGGGTAGGCGCTCCGCGAACAGCACCTCCACCTTGTGATCCCAATTCGCCGTAACCAATATCATCGGTCAGGATAAAGATGATGTTCGGCTTTTTACCGTGTTTTTTCTCAAGGGAGGCGAGCTTATTATTGATGGTTTTGTTTTCCTGCTCCCAGGTTTCAGCGTGTTTTTTCTCCAACACGTAGTAAGGGGCATCAAATTGCGCACCTGATGCTGTACCCACGACAAACAACAACGATATCAATGCAATCCGCTTAAAGTTGAGGCTCAAAGATGTACTCGCCCGTTCTGTGATAGCCATGATTTTCTCCTGTTTCCGGTTTGAACAAAATTAACCAGACAACAATAAACATCTCGTTGGTATGCATGACAAGTAAGAGGTATGTATGTAACATGTTAAATCCTATTAAAATCAATAATATAAAGCCCGCATAAATCCATGGTGGAACAAACGTTTTCTCAGCAACAAGAAGCGTTGATCAGAAATGAACTGGAAAATATTCTGCTTAGCGAACGTTTCGTTAATGCAAATCGAATCAGCAATTTGTTGCGTTATGTGGTGGAAGAAACTCTGGCAGGACGCCGCGACAGGATTAAAGCCTTCTCAATAGCGCAGGAAGTATTTGGGCGCGATGCAAATTTCGATCAACAAAGGGACCCCATAGTACGTGTCGAGGCCAGTCGGCTCAGAAAGTGCCTGACTAAATATTATGAGTCTGCTGAAAGCGATTCAAACGTTCGTATTGATATACCCAAAGGTGGCTATGCACCAGTCTTTACTGAAAACAAGGCACGTGGTGCCCTGGTTCAGCGATGGACTCCAAAATCGTTCGCCATTGCTGGGCTGATTAGCTTAACTTTATTGTTAATTCTCTGGTCTGTTTGGAGTGCAATGCACTCACCGAATTCGAAAGTGACCAGGACATCGTCAGCTTTTTTGGCGGTATTACCATTGACCTACAATGTTGACGATGTTCGAGCAGGACGTTTGGCAGATAGCTTCGTTGACTCGACAATTACCTTGTTAGCCAAACTACCCAATCTTTCTGTAATGGCTCACGCCTCGATGATGGAATTTGAGCGGGAGCAGGTTGGTATAAGATTGCTCAAAGATGAGTTTGGAGTCACTCATATCCTCAGGGGTAGTATAGAAACCCTGCAAGATAAGCTAAGAGTGCGGTTCCAGCTCATTGATGCTAAAGCATCAGAAACCCTCTGGTCAGATAGTTTGGACGGCAGTCTATCCGATGTCTGGGGACTTCAGGACGAGTTGGCAATCAAACT
This sequence comes from Gammaproteobacteria bacterium, assembly GCA_024679435.1. GTDB lineage: Bacteria > Pseudomonadota > Gammaproteobacteria > Arenicellales > Poriferihabitantaceae > JAIBDK01. Next base: position 5,456 of record JAIBDK010000140.1, read on the forward strand.
ATTAGATGCCCTTTCGATTCAGCTCGAAACTGTCGATAAAAGGCAAATGTTGAGCCGTTATACCGAGAGTACCGAAGCACTCACTCTGTATCGCCAGGGTTTGTTCATGATAGTACCGCCTAACGAAACAAAAAGAGTTCAGGCTGGTCGGCAGCTTTTTGAACGTGTACGCGAAATAGATCCAACATTCGCGGGAGGGTATTCCGGTGCGGCCTGGTCGTACGCGCTACCCATACTATTCCACAATACCGATACTCCAGATGAGTATTTGGTGCAAGCGATGACTCTTGCCGAGGAGTCAATTCGGATCGACCCTGGATTCGGCTCCGGCTTTGCTGTTCTCGGATTCAGTCAGGCCCTCAAAGGCGATAAGGTCGAAGCACTGGAAAATGCTCAACTCGCAGCCTCATTGCAACCTGGTGATGCTTTCGTTCAATTTCTCAAGGCGGTTACACTTACCTTGTCAGGTGTTCCTGCAGAGGCTTTCGCACCCCTGGAAGAAGCCATACGGTTGAATCCTATTGAAAAGCGGACACCTTATTTAAACGCTTATGGTATCAGTCAGTTTGCCAATCTGGATTATCAGGCTGCACTGGATATGTTCGCCAAAAATCAGGAAAGGTCGGGGCCACAAGGACCTCATATGGAGATTTTTCGTGCTGCAGCGTATGCCCACCTCGGTAACCATGTAATGGCCTCGGAAATAATCAAAAATCTCAATGAAACGGCCCCCGAGTACCCTTACAGTTCCTGGCTGGAAAGCTGGCTGGGTCAAGGTGAACATCTACAAACCACATTAAACAAACTATCTGCTAATGGCCTGAATGTTTCCGAAGGGTACTTAATGAAGTAGTGAATTGAAGATGAGTTTGAATTCTGTTTCTAGAGATCAGAAATCAATCCTCGTGGTCACGATTTACGCTTATCTTAAACAAATAGTCAGTGCCTCTTAATTGGCCGTACTCGGTAGCCCAGGCATCACTATTTAGGGTCAGTTATTGAGTAAGTAGCGACACATCGAGTGTGTTCTCCGG
>JAIBDK010000194.1 GCA_024679435.1 Gammaproteobacteria bacterium
AAACGTACAGAGCTTACGAACCGGGGCCGTAGCTTTATCATCCAAAGCAGCCTGCCTGCCAATAAAATCTACCTGTTTTTTATAGTCCACAAATCGATCCATACCGGTTTCCACTGGCATAAAATCGGGGCGGAATTCACTTAACCACGATCCAAAAGATTTTTCCAGACGTAGGCTCATCATCGCACGCATGCCAAATGGCCGGAGCCCAAAGTCTTTGCCCGCTGCCTCAAGTAAAGAATATAGCGCGACCTGTTGATTAGAAGGAACATAAATTTCATAACCAAGATCACCGGTATAGGAAACTCGCTGCACAATCGCCTGACATTGCCCAATTTGCAGATGCCTAACTGAAAGAAATGGCATTGCTTCATTAGATACCTCTCCGCGGGCCACTCGGTCCAGTAATTCGCGAGATCTTGGTCCGGCAATTTGAAACCCTATTCTGTCCTGTGAAATATTCCTAATCTGCACGCCGGATTCAGGAAGCTGACTTTCAAACCAACGCATATGAAATGATTGCGATCCAAATGACGCATTCATTTGATAATTACCATTTTCCAGATTAGAAATCGTAAAATCTCCAATTAACCTGCCCTTCGGACTCAACATTGGACTTAATGTAAGTCGATTGGGTTTTGGCATCCGTCCCGCCATAACGGTATTAATCCAGTTTTCTGCGCCTGCTCCAGAAACTTCAAATTTACTAAAATTATGAATTTCGTTAATGCCGACCCCGTTTCGTACGGCGTTGCACTCAGCAGCGACGGTCTTGAACGCATTTGATCGACGAAAACTCGGAATCTCATAAGCTTCTTCACCCGGGGGCGCAAAATAATTCACCGCTTCCATACCGAAGGCTGCACCAAATACCGCATTTTTAGCTTTCCATAAGCCATAAGCCGGCGTCGTCTGAAGCGGTCTCCCCGCAGGTAATTCCTCATTGGGATAAGAAACCGAAAACCGTCTCTGGTAGTTTTCGGTCACTTTTATTCGGGTATAGGACTCGGTGCAGTAATTGCCAAAACGTGAAACATCCATAGCAAACACATCCCGGGACGGCTCACCCTCGATCATCCACTCCGCCAGCGTCAATCCTACACCTCCACCTTGACTGAATCCTGCCATCACCCCACAGGCGGACCAGTAATTTTTTAGCCCCGCAACAGGCCCCACTAACGGATTACCATCCGGCGCAAATGTAAACGGACCATTGATAATACTTTTGATTCCGGCTTTGCCTAAAACAGGATAACGATCAAAAGCAAAAGCCATGGAATCACTAATTCTGTCAAGATTGTCGGGGAGGAGTTCATGACCAAAATCCCATGGCGTCCCATCAATTGCCCAGGGATCACAATTTTGCTCGTAAAATCCAATAACCAGACCCTGACCTTCCTGGCGCAAATAACTTTCGCCCTCAGGGTCCATAACGTGAGGTAACTCGGTGGGATGATTAACGACTTCACTAATCTTTTCGGTCGCCAGGTATTGATGCTCCATGGGATGGAGCGGCAGATATACACCGGCCATGGCACCCACCTCTCTGGCCCATAATCCCCCGGCATTGACAAGATGCTCAGAGATCACTATACCCTGCTCTGTCACCACTTCCCAGGAACCATCATTTCTTTGGTTGGTTTCTAAAACTTTGTTTCTCAGAATAATATCAGCGCCCTGTTTCTTCGCGGCGCGCGCATAAGCATGGGTCGTTCCGGAAGGATCAAGATGTCCGTCCAGAGGATCGTACAAGGCCCCAATTACACCCTCCGTATTGGTTATAGGCGAAAGCTTACGGATTTCTTCTGGAGAGACGAGATGCGTGTCCAGCCCCATATATCGATGCTTTGCTCTTTCCGCACGCAGAAAATCCATTCTGTCCCGGGTTCCTGCGAGGGTGAGGCCACCGACATGATGTAAACCACAACTTTGCCCGGAAATCTCTTCGAGTTCCTTATATAGTCCGATGGTGTAGCCCTGAAGCGCCGCCATATTTGTGTCTGCGTTCAAGGTATGAAAACCTCCGGCCGCATGCCAGGTGGAACCCGAAGTCAATTCAGAGCGCTCGATCAACATTACGTCATTCCAACCAAACTTTGTAAGATGATAAAGTACGCTGCAGCCAACAACGCCACCACCAATGATTACTACCTGAGCATGTGATTTCATAATTCCCTTATTTAAATTAAGTCGTTTTCATATTTGGAGAATGGTTGCCCAGAAAAAATTCCAACCCTACCAGTCCGGCTTTATTTCTATTTTTCTTTTAACAACGTATTCATTAATTTGTTCTCGAATCCCGGGATCCAGATAGGGCGCTTTAACCTCTGCTAGTATTTTTTTAAAAAGCCGATTCGCTCTTTCAGGAGTTTGTACCGAGCCCTGTTCTGTCCAGGACTCAAAATTACTCCAGTCAGTACAAATTGGATTGTAAAATGCTGTCTTATAGCGATCAATCGTGTGAGTGGCTCCAAAAAAATGCCCACCTGCCCCTACTTCAGAAATGGCATCCAGTCCCAATTCCCTCTCATTAACTTCAATGGGTCGAACAAACTCAGACATCATCTGGACCATTTCCATATCAACAATCAACTTCTCAAAAGAGGCGCAGAGGCCCCCTTCGAGCCACCCTCCACTGTGTTTAATCATATTTCCATGGGCCATTACCGCCCCCCATAAAGACATGCCGGACTCCCAGGCCGCTTGAGCATCAACACAATTTGATGCGTTCACATTGGAAGTGCGATATGGAATACCGTAACGTCGTGCTAATTGACCGCCGGCTAAAACCGCTTTTGCATACTCGGGAGTTCCGAATGCCGGTGCTCCCGTTTTCATGTCTACGTTAGAGGTAAACCCTCCGTACATCGCCGGTGCACCGGGATTCACCATTTGGGTAACAGACAAAACACCTAACGCCTCAGCATTCTGCTGCGCCAATGCACCGGCCAGTGTTACCGGACTCATAGCGCCTGCAAGCGTGAACGGTGTAACCACCACGGGCTGCCCGTACTTTGCCATCGTCATCAAACCATCAAGCATTGGCGCATCCACTTTTAACGGTGAATTAGTATTCACCACGGTCATAATACTGGGTTCCTTTTTGAGTTGCTCCTTATTGATGCCACGAGCGATAGAAATCATCTCAAGCGCATCCTCAATTTTGCCATTTCCGAGACTGTAGGCATGCCATGGCTTTTCTGTGAGTTCAATAAATGCTTGATAGGCATCAAGATGCCGAGTATGCGCAGGCAGGTCGATGGGTTCCACAGGATATCCCGAATGACTCCCGATAACATTAAAATGCTGCCCCAGTTTCAGAAATTTACAAAAGTCTTCGAAATTTCCCGTTCTTCTTCCTTTATCCAGATCGGAACAATTCGGAGCACTCGCCACCAGACTAAAATTGATATAATTTCCACCATATACGGAATCGTATATCGGGTTTCTCGCATGGAATCGAAATTCTGAAGGAATGGTAGAAATTTTGTCCATGACCAAATTACGATCCATTTGGACATATCCTGTCCTAGAATCGATGGTAGCACCATGAGATACCATCAAATCTCTGGCTCGATCGTTAACAATCTGCAATCCGATCTGCTCCAAAATACGCATTGACCCATCATGGATTAACGCCAGGCCCTCTTCATCAACGGTATCTATGGGAGGATAGGGATTACGCAGTTGCTTGAGCGGCAACTGACTGAGATTAATGGTTACCGGCTCCCGTGATTTTCTTGGGCGTCTGGACATGAAATTTTAAAACCTTATTTATAGAGCTGGAATATAATCGAATATATGTCTAATGTTGATATATTTAAAGTGAGTTTAATGCATTAAGTATTGATAAATACACGACCGTCCGGACTATTTTCATAGTCTGGGACTGCTCGGACGAAGCCCTTTATTTCAGCACCGCAGAAAATTCGCCAAATGAAACACAAAGATTCCAAACTATGAACAAAACCGGCATTCAACCCGACAAAATATGTTCAGGAATGTATGCCTTTAATACACAGCTGCAGCGGGCATGGGACACTATTTTTGATGGATTCTATCAACATCTCCCGGCACCCTATAATCGGAAATACAAAATCTTATTTGAAGATCAGCCCGGGTCGCTCAGGCAACCAGACGTTCTTATTGGGCAAACCTGCGGCTATCCCTATGTAATGCAATGGCAACCAAGCCATGAACTTGTCACAGTACCTGCTTTTAATATAGCGGGCTGTGAAGGAATCCAGTATTCAAGCTGGTTCATATGCCGTAAAAATAGCTTATTTCAATCATTATCCGATTTCAAATCATCCGTTGCGGTGTTAAATAGCCACGACTCCAACAGTGGCATGAATGTGCTTCGTTCGGCAATCAGCAAAATCGCTGATGGAGGATCATTTTTTGAAAGAGTTCTAGTGAGCGATTCCCACTTAGCCAGCATAGATTACGTGGTTAATGGAAAAGCCGATCTGGCCTCGATCGACGCAGTAACCTGGCATTTCGCCATTCAGGAAGGCCTGTTTAACCCGGATAGCATTAGAATTATCGGGCAATCCCAAAAGACCGCAGGCTTGCCCTTCATCATAAAACGATCGATTGATCTGGATTCTGAATTAATACGATCAGCGTTGAATATTTCTTTGCAGAATTGTCCGATCGAAATCAGAGACTTTATACGAATAGACAGCTTTGAAAAAGTATCACCCGAAGACTACCAGTTAACACGACAACTGGAAATTGAGGCCATCAATCTCGGGTATCCTTTCCCGGCCTGAATTTTCATAGTAAGCATTCAGAATGCTTATCTTTTTCAACCCATTTCACTCAAGCTGGGCGAGAAAAATCTTCCTTCAGAATCATGGCAAGAGTAGATACATATTGATCCACGTTATCCTTGTTAAAACACATTGGAGGTTTGATTTTAAGGACATTATGCAAAGGACCATCCGTACTGGTCAGGATACCGGATTGCTGCATGCGCTCGGAAATATAGTCAGCCTGATCCCCAGCAGGGTCAAGAGAATCATGGTCATTCACAAGCTCAATTCCTATGAACAACCCCAAGCCTCTCACTTCTCCTATCAAGCGATAATCACTCGCTAGTTGACGGAGTTCATTAATAAAATAATC
>JAIBDK010000476.1 GCA_024679435.1 Gammaproteobacteria bacterium
GGTAACGACAATTCGTACCGGTGCAGGATGCCCTTCTATGGATTGAGCAGGATTATTTGGGTCGAGAAAGTCAGCCAGCGATTCAAAATCCATCCACGACGTTCTTCTCTGCTCTTTTACCGTAGTACGAGATATATCAACCGTGCGAATGTTTTTATACCCGGTTGCTTCCAGCAATTCATACAAATACGCTTCGCTTGGAATCGACCAGACGTTCGGCATTTTCGCATAAGTAGATTCCGGCACCAATTCCTCAACGCCTGATTTAACAATAACAAGCGTTTCCAAAACCAACTCCCCACCGGGCCTGAGGCAACGTTTTAATGATTCGAGATGTTGCAAAGGGTTTTTCCTATGATAAAGAATTCCCATAGAAAAAACCGTGTCAAATTCCACTGCAACGGCTCCAGATGACTGAGCAGAAAACTCCTCAAAACGAAGCGGTAATAACGTAGCTGGCAATCCTGGAATGTAATGTTTAACCGCTTGAAACTGTGACACAAATAATTGAGAGGGTTCGATGCCCAGGACGTATCGGGCGCCCTTTCCAATCATTCTGCATGCATAGTAACCATTTCCACAACCAACATCGAGTACCAAACGATTTTCCAGACTCTGAATTCCGTTCATCAGACGCTTCCATTTCTGATCAGACCTCCACTCAGAATCGATATACGTACCGAACAACTCAAATGGCCCTTTCCGCCAGGGCTTAAACTTCATTAACTGGGTTTTCAAGATCGCAGACTGTTGCGAATCAACATCCCCAATATCACCAATTTGGGGGGCATCTCGGTTCAGGTCGATATTCGTGGCTACGATTTTCGGTAAGTTTTTAAGGTTATCAGCCCAGTGATCAAAAAAGCCGTGGCGTCGGCTTTTCAATACCTCGTGTGTCGCATCTGCCAACTCCTGCGCCATAGCGCCAACCGGCGACTGTCTCAACTCGTTAAGAAGGGATTTCTGACCAAACATTATTCAAAATCAGAACTTTAACCCGAATTGCAGACCACTTCTTAACCCGTCAAACAACGTCAACTAAACTTGCTCAAGCTCAATAAGTGTTCCAAGGCCGTCTTTGGGATGAAGAAAGACCACGGGTTTATCATGGGCACCAATTTTTGGTTTTCCGTCACCCAGGACACGCATTCCTGAGAGTGTCAAAGCTTCAACGGCCGCATCAATATTCCTTACTTCATAACAAAGATGATGCATTCCACCGTCAGGATTATTTTCCAGAAACCTGGCAATTGGAGAATCATCCCCTAACGGATGCAATAGCTCAATTTTCGTATTCGGCAAATTTACAAAAACCGTAGTAACACCATGATCAGGAAGATCAATTTCATCCGACACATCGGCCCCGAATTGATCCCGATACAGATTTGAGGCATCACTAAGATCGGGAACCACGATAGCGATATGATTTAGATTACCTATCATTTATTTTCCTTTTATTGAATTTTTTAACGCATACGATCTGTGATCATATTGACCATTATGACTTATCAAGAAATTCTGAAACCAACATGGATGCGGCTGCAGCAGGCTGTATTTGACCGTCCATAACCAGTTGCTTAAGATCTTCAAGCGCAAGCTTAATCTTAGGATCATCACAAAATCTTGATAACAATAACTCGCGGGTTTCGACCCACAACCAGTTTTGTGTCTGGTTTTTTCTGTCGACATCGAATTGGTGATCAAGTCTTAATGTTTCGCGAAATTCTTCAATTTTATTCCATAAATCACCGATTCCGGAATTTTCCTGTGCAGAGGCAGTCATAACAGGAAC